>JAPVWS010000051.1 GCA_027493295.1 Candidatus Versatilivorator vitaminiformans
GTTCGTCCACCACATGATGATCCCGCCCGGGGGGCGTCACGTGGCCGAACTCCACATCCACCCCGATGCCGAAGAGATCCTGGTGGTGACCCGGGGAAGTGGCCAGGCTCGCATTGCCGGCCGCAACCATCCGGTGGCGAGGGAGGACGTGCTCTATGTCCCTCCCGGAGCCGAACACGAAATTCGTAACACCAGCGAGGAGATTTTGGGTATACTGTTCATCAACGTGCCGACGGGAGAAGGTCTGAAGAAGCTGCTGTCGGCCCAGGGGAAGACCAAGAGCCCTTGATCCCCTCGCACCGCCGGCTCAAAATTGGACCGGGGCGGTGCATCGCCCAAGTGATGTGGCGATCGACTCGGTCTGGTTGCAATTCGGTTTTCCCACCGACGACGAGCAGGAGTTTTTAGAGAGACCCTCCCGGCAGGATCCTTAACGCTTCCCCACCAGGCAGCCGTTCCTCCCATCAGGATTCATCCTGAGACGATGCAACTTTCCGCACGGGAAAGACATCTTGGTAGGAGGCACGTCACTGTCCCCGGTTGAAACGGGACAAGCTCTGGCGCCTGCCGGCATGATGTGATCGATTGAAGGAGCGTATTGAATGTTTGTGACTTGCCCCAAATGCAACCGGGGACTTACCGTCAAGGAACTGGTGACCGATTCTCACCAGTGCAGTCCGGAGAAGCCCTCCAACCAAGCCGCGCGGTCCAAGAGGATCCCCCGCAACCCGAAGTACATCAAGGACAACTTCGATTCCCTGGTTGCGGCCGCCCTGAAGAACTCTTAAAAGTTCTCCTCCCCCAAACCCCGGCGGCCGTCGGTCGTCAATGTTCGGAAGTGGACTCGATGGCCACCGCCGGGGTCTCGCCCGCCTTTCTCACCAGGGGGCGTGATCATGGCGCAGGCATTTTCCCCTCAGCGCGTGCTCGCGACCGAAGAGCGTAGCGGTTTCTACGGTCGAGGGAGCATGTGGGCCGTTCATTATGAATCCAGCGACCTGGTGAGAAAGGCGGGCTAACCCTCGGGCTCGCGCACCGAATCCACCAGGTTCTTGACTTCGTCGCTGGGCTCCCGGCAGTAGGGCGTCAGACCGAGCGTCACCAGGAAATTGAGCGCCATTCCGATGGCACCGATGCCCTGAGGACTGATCCCCCGCTCGAAGACGCCGAAGGTCCAGGGGGCCATTCCTCCATAGACGCTGGCCACAATGTAGAAGCTGGTGAAGGCCAGGCCTACGATCATCCCCGCCACGGCCGGCACCGTCCCTACCCGTTTGTGGAAGATGCCCAGCACGATGGCCGGGAAGAAGGAGGCGGCCGCCAGGCCGAAGGCGAAGGCCACCACCTGGCTGACGAAGCCGGGAGGGAAGATGCCGAAGAGTCCGGCCACCACCACCGCCACCCCGATGACGCTGCGCCCCACCAGCAGCCGCTGCTTCTCGCTGGCGGCGGGGTTGATCACCCGGGCGTAGAGGTCGTGAGCCACGGCCGAGGAGATGACCAGCAGCAGCCCAGAGGCGGTGGACAGGGCTGCCGCCAATCCTCCCGCCGCCACCAGCGCCACAATCCAGGCGAAGAGCTCCGCCATCTCGGGGGTGGCCAGGACAATGATGTCGCGGTCCGGGCCGGTGAGCCCGGCCTCCCGGAGAAGGGGACGCCAGTCACGCCCCTCCGAACCGCCTGAAGCAACCCACTCCTGGTGGCTCCGGGTGATCTGAGCCAGGGACATCGATTCACCCTCGACCACCACCCTGCCGGCCTTGTAGCTGAAGATCTCGTTGTCCGCGCCCCCGGAGTAGCGCAGCTTGCGGTCGCCGTCGTCCAGCCACAGGATCAGGCCGGTCTTCTCCCAACTTCGGAACCAGTCCGGCAATTGCGCGGCCGTCCTGCCCTGAAGCGAGTCGATCATGTAATAGCGGGCGAAGGCTCCGGTGGCCGGCGCCGTCAGATAGAGCAGGGAAATGAAGAACAGGGCCCAGAAGGCCGATGTACGGGCCGCCCGAACGGTCTTCACCGTGTAGAAGCGCACGATGACGTGGGGAAGACCGGCGGTGCCGGCCATCAAGGCCAGGGTCACCAGGAAGACATTGGCCTTGTCCCAGGGCCCGTCGAAGGCCGCCGTGTAGCTGGAGAAGCCGAGGTCGGCATGGATCTTGTCCAGCTTGTCCAGCAGGTAACCGCCTTCGAGCAGCTCCGCTCCCAACCCGAACTGCGGAAAGGCATGCCCGGTCAGGCGGATGCTGATGGCGATGGCGGGAATGAGGAAGGCCGTGATCAACACCCAATACTGGGCCACCTGGGTCCAGGTGATCCCTTTCATGCCTCCAAGGGTGGCGTAGATGAAGACGATGGCCATGCCGATGGCGACGCCCACATTGATGTCCACTTCCAGGAAGCGGGAAAAGACCACGCCCACCCCGCGCATCTGTCCGGCCACGTAGGTGAAGCTGACGAAGAGCGCCGAGATCACCGCCACCAGGCGCGCCGTGTTGGAGGCGTAGCGGTCGCCGATAAAGTCGGGGACGGTGAAGTGGCCGAACTTGCGTAGATAGGGTGCCAGCAGGAGCGCCAGCAGCACGTAGCCGCCGGTCCAGCCCATCAGGTACATCCCGCCGGCGTAGCCCATGAAGCTGATCAGCCCGGCCATGGAAATGAAGGAAGCCGCGCTCATCCAGTCGGCCGCGGTGGCCATGCCGTTGGCCGCCGCCGGAACACCCCGTCCTGCCACGTAAAATCCCTGGGTGTCCCGCACCCGGCTGAGCCAGGCGATCATCAGGTACAAGCCGAAGCTCAATCCCACGAACACGAAGGTCCAGCCGCTGACGGTCATGGCTGCTCCTCCCCACCGCCCTGCTTCAGCCTTTGCATCTCGGCGTGGTGCCTGGCGTCAAGCCGGTTGAGCAGCAGCGAATAGATCAGTATCAGGAGCACGAAGACGATGATGGATCCCTGCTGGGCAAACCAGAACCCCAGGGGATAGCCCCCCAGGCTGTAGGCGTTGAGAGCATCGGCGAAGAGGACCCCGCAACCCAGGCCGGCGACCGCCCAGACGGCCAGCA
>JAPVWS010000510.1 GCA_027493295.1 Candidatus Versatilivorator vitaminiformans
ACCCAGGGAAGATCCAGATGGAGATACCCGGCGGTTCCGAGCAGGTCGGCGTCGACCTGGGTGAATGAGGCGAAGCTGGAGAAGAAGTGAAAGAAGGTCCCCTTCGGAAATCTCAGATGACCTGAAAAACTCATGTCGATTCCCGTGGGTCCGGTGACTTCGACGGCATGAACCTCCACTGGCTGGGCCTGCAGAACGGTACGGGCGAAGCTGACGCAATAGCTGCCCAGGTCCCAGACCGATCCGCCGCCCATGGCGGGGTCCAGACGGATGTCTCCGGGACGCTCCAGGGTGAAGGTAAAGAGGCCGCGGCCCATACGAACCTCGCCGATGGCGCCCTGAGCGATCAGGTCGCGCACATAGGAAGTTTGGGAGTGAAAACGCATCATGGTGGCTTCCTGAATGGTGACTCCGCATCGGCCGGCGGCCTCCAGGAGCTGATCCACCTCTGCGACGGAAAGGGCCAGCGGCTTTTCACAGAGCACGTGCTTTCCGGCCTCGGCGCATCGGAGCGACCACTCGGTGTGCAGCCCGTTGGGCAGAGAAATGTAAACCACGTCGATGTCGGGATCCGCCAACATCTCTTCATAGCTGCCGTAGGCCTTGGAAATGCCGTGTTCTTCGGCATAGCGATCGGCCGTATCCTGGCTGCGGCTGGCTACCGCGATCAGCTCGTTTCGTTCGGATCGCTTCAGGCAGGGGATCAAGCGCTCATTGATACGGGCCGTGCTCAACAGGCCCCAGCGGGCTCGTTTATCGCCCATCCGTATACCTCACTAAATATTTGTTACATAAGGATATTAGATAATCACTGTTCATGTAATTTCTTAGATACCTGGTCTGGTCAGTCCCGTCTAAGACTGTGGACCTCTTCCCAGCATTGGGACTTCCAGGATCGCTGCATGGCCTCCTGGACCTCGGCCACGGCCAGGGCCTCCTTGAATCCCGGCTCCCCCTGCTTTCGGCTGGCCACCGAGTTGAGGAACTCGACCGCCTCGATCAACTTGAGGTCATCGTAGCTCATGCTGATGGCCGGACCGGTGTAGAACTGCACGTAGGAGGGATGGTCGGGACTACTTTGAATCACGGTGGTCCCGTCACGCTCGGTGGCGCTGTCGGGCAGATGGAGCTGAAGCTCGTTCATGCGCTCGAAGTCCCACTTCAACGCTCCCCGGGTTCCGTTCAGCTCAAAGGCCATTTCACAGCCGGGCCCCTTGATCACCCGGCAGGCTTCAAAGGTCCCCCGGGCTCCGTTGCCGAACTCGACCAGCGCGCTCACGTAATCTTCGTTGGTGACCGGCCCCTTGGGATCATCGGCCGAGCCTGTGGAAAAGTGGGTGCCGGACCCCTTGGGTACCAGTGGGCGTTCGGTGATGAAGGTGTGGCTGGTGCTGGTCAGGCGCTTTACCGGCCCAACCATGGAGTGGGCCATGTCGGCAACGTGGGAGATGAGGTCGCCCAGGGTCCCGGTCCCCGACCGTTCCTTCTGAAATCGCCAGGAGAGGACTCCATTGGGGTCCCTGCCGTAACCCACCAGAAAACGACCGCGATAGTGGGTCACCTCCCCCAGCTTGCCCTCCTGAACGAGCTTACGGGCGTATTGGACCAGTGGGGCCCAGCGGTAGTTGTAACCGACCCAACTGATGACCTTGGCCCGGCGCGCGATCCCCTCGATCTCGGCAGTCTGCAGCGGCCCCATGCCCACCGGCTTCTCGCAGAAGATGTCCTTGCCGGCCGCCGCCGCCGCTCTCACCACCTCCAGGTGCAGGTGGTTGGGCGAGGCGACGCTGATGGCCTGAACGGAGTCGTTTCCGATGACCTCCTTCCAGTCGGTGGTCCGCTGCTCGAAACCGAATCGCTCCTGTCCCTCCCTGGCCCGAGCTTCCACTTCGTCGGCGCACATGACCAGGCGGGGGCGGATCCCCGTGTCTCGAAACCGATCCGCAACCTGGCCGTAGACGCGGCTGTGCACGTTGCCGACCCAGCCCATGCCGATGACTCCAATACCGATTTCATGTGCCATCGTTAGTCCTCACCTTCATTGTTTGGTGTTTAGCCGGCCTCACGCCCCGCCTCGCGGATCATCCAAGAGTGAAACAAGGGACCCATGGGGCCAAATAAACGGGACAAGAAGTCGTTGCGCAGCAAGCGGATGCCCACCCGGGAACGCGGGCGTCCCGCCCGCACAACACTGGCAAGGCCTTGCCCATCTCCTCCACCCGGCTCGACCAGCAATGGCGCCAGGACCGGGGCCATGCCGTTCCACCGGCAGGCTGGCCGGGCGCCGCATCCCAGGGAAACTGAGCGGTACGCCACGGGAGTGCATGCGGGCGGGACGCCCGCGCTCCCGGGTGGGCCTGCTCCCAAAACCCTCCGCCGACCACTCTCCACTCTCCACTCTTCACTCTCCACTCTCCACTCGTCCAACCTCCTGCCACTGACCAGACTCCCAGGAACGTTCCACGGCCGTGTGCACGGCCGCCACCGCGGCGGCTTCCCGAACTCCCGGGGTCGCCTGCTTCCCCTCCAGGATCGACTTGAGGAAACGGGAGGCCTCGATGATTTTCAGGTCCTCGTACCCCAGGCTGGTGCCCTGGCCCGGATTGAAGTGCCCGTGAAACGGATACTCGGGGTTGCTGAACAAGCGGGTATATCCCTGCCGGAGCGGCTCCCTTCCCGGATTTACATAAACCTGCAGCTCGTTCATTCGCTCGAAATCCCAGACAACCGAGCCGGAGGTGCCGTTCACCTCGAATTTCAACTCCTGTTGCGGACCGGTGATGATACGGCAGGCTTCGAAGCTTCCCCGGGCGTCGTTCTCGAACTGAACCAGGCCGCCCACGTAGTCCTCATTGGTGACCGGCTGGCGCGGCAGGGGGGGAACCTGTCCACCGCCCTTGGGCCGGCTGTCGATCCAGGTCTTTCGATTGGCCACCACCTGCTTGATGGGACCCACCAGAAAGTGGCCCAGGTCGGTGGTATGCGAGAGCATGTCGTTCAACACGCCGGTCCCGGAGACGGATTGATCGAAGCGCCAGGATCACGCTCACCGCCGCGATCCCATCGTCCTCGATCAGCGAGGACCAGTCGGTGGTGTGGCTCTCGAATCCGTGCCGGGAGGCCCCTTCCCGAGCCCGCTCGGCGACGGCATCGGCGCAGCAGACCAGACGCACCTCCGTATCCAGTTCCGGGAAGCGGTCGCGAAGCTGGCGGTAGGCACGGCTGTGGGTGTGTCCCATCCACCCCATGCCGATGACGCCCACACCCAGTAAGTTCATGGTAGTCCGACTATAACCAGGGCGGATTTTCCTCGGGCATGGTCCTGATGAGGAGAGGCTTGAGGAACTCGACGCTCTTGACGATGCCCTCCGGCGCGCTCATCAGGGAATCCTCGTGCTCGATGCTCAGCACCCCATCGTAACCGACCGATCGCAAGGCGCTGAGGAATTCCCGCCACCACAGCTCTCCGTGGCCGAACCCCAGGGTCCGGTATCCCCAGGACCTCTCCAGCACCAGGTGCATGGGGGTCAGGTCTATGCCGCCGCTCAAGGCCATCTTGTGGCGGTCGATGCGGGTGTCCTTGGCGTGCACGTGGAAGACGAAGTCGGGGCCCAGGTTTTGAACCACCCAGCTCGGCTCCATCCCCTGGTAGAACAGGTGGCTGGGATCTAGGTTGGCCCCCACCGAGGGACCGGCGATCTCGCGCAGCCGCAGCAGTCCGGGGGTGTTGAAGACCGACTGCCCGGGGTGCATCTCGATGGCGACCCGGACTCCGCGGTCGGCCGCATGCCGGCCAACCTTCTTCCAGAAAGGTGTCAGGACTTCATCCCACTGCCATTGGAGAAGGTCCAGGAATTCCTGCTGGAAGCTGTGGGCCACCCAGTTGGGGTAAGGAGTCCCGCTGGGATCTCCCGGGCAGCCGCTCATGGCGACCACCGCATCCACTCCCAACTTTTCAGCCAGATCAATGCAATTGAAGAGGTCCTGGCCGTGTTTCGTGCCTCTTTCCGGGTTGGGGTCCACCGGATTTCCGTTGCAGTTCAAGGCGCTGACGACCAGATTGCGGCTGTCGACGGCAGCCTTGAATTCCGACCGCGCCCCGGCGTCGGACAGCAACCGGTCGGCGTCGCAGTGGGTGGCCTTGGAGAATCCCCCGGTGGCGATTTCAACGGCTTCGATTCCCTGCTCCACCACCCAATCCAGGGCGGCGGTGAAGGACAGATCGGGAAGTCCGTCGGTAAATAGTCCTATTTTCATGGTTGGCTCCTGTGCAGCGCTGGGGACGTTGTTGAATTACTGGAATAACACGTAAAGAGCACGTAGCAGACGTGATTGAATCAAAGCAATTGAGGAAGGACTGATCGAAGTTATTCCAGTAATTCAACAACGTCCCCTATTCACAACCCCGGCCGGCCGCCTGCTGCCCGGCTCCCGGACTCAACGGGGGAAAAAGACTGTAACCGGGCACGTTGATACCGATCTTGAAGAGGCTCTTGCCGGCGGTAACATAAAGGGTCTTCTTGTTGTCCCCCCCAAAGGTCATGTTGGTCACCACGTCTTCCGGGATGGGTATTGTGTCCAATAGTCTGCCCCGAGGAGAAATCACATAGATCCCTGCCGGGTTGACATTGGATTCCCCCTCTCGTTTCGGCAAGGTAATTCCGGCAGCAGTCCACAGGTTTCCTTGCACATCAACGCGTAGACCGTCACCCGGTCGCCCCACCCCGAAGTCGTAGACCAGGGTTTGTCCGGAAGGCACACCCCCGGGATCGAGCTCAAAACCCCAGATTTTTCGGGCTCCTCCCGGACTGATGTTGTAATCCGCTACATAGAGAAAACGGTCGTCCGGACTGACCGCGACCCCGTTGGGTTGCTGGATTGCAGGTTGCTCCAATATTCTGGAGACTGTTCCGTCGCAGTCCAGGCGATAGACGGCTTCGACATCCATCTCCATGGTGGAACGGTCGCCATAGCAGGGATCGGTGAAATAGATGCGTCCCTTTCGGTCGATGGCCAAGTCGTTGGGGCTATTGTAGCGCCGACCTTCAAATCGCTCCGTCAACACCTCGATCTGGCCGGATTCCAGATCGGTGCGTACGATCCGACGACGGCCACCCGACCCCATTTCGCAGCCCTCGCAACTGACCAGCCTCCCTCGGCTGTCGAACAGGTTTCCATTGGTCCTGCCGCTGTCCGCTCTGAAGACGGAGAGCCGCCCGTCCGCCTCAAGCTTCATCATCCGATTGTTGATGATGTCGCTGAAGTAGACGCTCCCGTCCGAGTGGTACGCCGGTCCCTCGGCAAAGGCGATGGTTGCGGCCCGGCTCAGCCGGGCACCGCTTTTCAGGAACCGCCGGGGCGACGGCAGGCGTGCTCGATCTGCCGGATTTGGCGCCGGCACTTCCCTTGATCGGGCTGCATTCATGGTGGCACCGGAGCGTCCGGAGTGTTTCGTCAGCACTGGTATCTTCTGGGATCGGCGGAAGCCTCCAGCACCAAAATGGCCGGCTTCTTCCATCCCGCCGGTCCCGATGAGAGCCGAACGGTTGTGGACCGCGTATGGATCAAGGGGTCGGCGGGGCGGGTCTTCAGGAAATCACCCAGGGGGCGCATCCTGCTGGACCACCACAGCAAGTAGTGCATGGGGATGATCCATCGCGGTCGCAATTGGTCGATAAGACTCGACAGCTCTTCCAGAGTCAGCGTGTTGGCCTGACCGGCGATGGCCAGCAGCACATCGCACTTGCCCTCGAAGATCGAGAGTTCCGCCGGGCTGGGGCCGTAGCCCAGATCCCCCAGATGCAGAATCCAGAGGTCCTCCACCTTGAAGGCGTAGAGCGCGTTGTCCTTGGGGCTGCCGCTCTCGTGGAGGGGCGATTCGGCCGCGCCCAGTGGAATCAGCGGGTTGCCGTCCACCTCGGCTTGGCGGCCTTCCCTCACCAGGTCGAGGGCGTTGATGACTTCGGGGGATCCGTGAATCAGCCCGGGATCTCCGTGCGCCAGGTCATCCAGGGAACTGACAATGGCCAGGTCCCCCTGGATGGCCGGTCCGGCCGGCAAACCCAGGCGGGTCGGAGAAAAGGGATCGGTGACGATGACCGGGCCGCCCTCCCGCCAGATGCGAAAACAGGCATGGCCAACCCACTCGATGTTCACGGCCACTCGATGTCATCCTCGGTAATCTGATGGAAACCTGCCAGCTCCCACCAGCCGGTCCCCTTCCCGGGAGGCGGTCCCATCACCAGGGGCTTGAGGAACTGGATGGACTTTTCCAATCCCTCTCGCACATCCATGTAGTCGCACTCCATCTCGACCGAGAGGGCTCCCTCATATCCGATGAAGCGCAAGGTGGTGATGAAATCGCGCCAGAACTGCCGATCGTGGCCCCAGCCGATCAGGTTGAAGGTCCAGGACCGCTTTTCCGGGTTGGACGGGGTCTGGGTGGTGTCCAGCAGTCCCTGCAGCTTCAGGTTGCGGGGCTCCATGCGGGTATCCTTGACATGGACGTGCAGGAGCCGATCCCCCAGGTAGGCGATGGTTTCCAGCACGTCGATGTGCTGGACGAAGAGATGCGATGGATCCAGATTGCATCCCACAATCGGACCGATGGCTTCCCGCAGCTTCATGACCGTAACCGGTGTGTGCACGATGTCGCCGATCCAGGGCTCGAAAGCCAGGCGGCAGCCGTGGTCGCGGGCAACCGCGGCGTGTTCCCGCCAGAAGGGAATGACCCGCTCTTCCCACTGCCAGCGCAGAATGGCCCGGTTGCGGGCATTGGTGGGGTCCACCACCCAACAGGGACAGGAATCTCCGGGCGCTCCCGGTGGGCTGCCGGCGTTCAGTGTCAACAGATCCACGCCCGTGGCCTCGGCCAGGCGGCAGACTCGGCGAAAATGCTCGGAGTATTGCTTTGCTTCCGCAGGATCGGGCGAGAGTCCGTTCCCGTGAGCCGAATAGGCGCTGATGGTAAAGCCGCGGTCATCCAGGGCGCCCTTCCAGCGCTTTAACGCTTCAGGGTCGGACAGCAGCTTTGGAAGGTCGCAGAATTTCCGGCTGGCCTCCCCCAAACAGGCGATCTCGATCATCTCGACGCCCTGCTTTTGGGCAAAATCCAAGCCTTCCTCGAAATCGAAGGGCAGCAGGAAAAGCGTGTTGACACCGATTTTCACTTCTTGCCTCCTCCCGGCGACCCGGTACGCGGCCTGGATGCATTCCGGGCTTCCATTAAACTAATCTTCCAGGCCGACAGTGGGTTGGTATCCGCTGGGCTCGAGGGCGACGATGGTTGGGCCATCCAGCACCGGCAGGTCGATGGGAAATTCGACGACCGAAGACCTGGGAAAGATCAGGGGATCCTTGCGGCGGCGGTCCAGGAACTCCCGCAGGGGACGCATGGGTCCCGACACCGGAGGCAGCGCAAAGTGCATGGGTACGATCCACTTGGGCTTGAGATGATCGATCATCGCATCCAGATCCGGCAGGGACAAGGTGTTGTACTGACCCACGATGGCGAGCATGACCTCGCATCGCCCTTCGAAGGGAGCCACTTCCTCCCGCGGCAGTCCGTATCCGAGGTCGCCCATGTGCATGACCCACACGCCGCCCACCTGCAGGGCATAGAGGGCGTTGTCCTTGGGGCTTCCACTGTCGTGGATGGGCGATTCGGCTGCACCGACCGTTACCAGCGGGCTGCCGTCGACTTCAACTTCCAGTCCCTTCTCGACCACATCCAGAGCATCGATGACTCTGCGGCGTCCCCGAACCAGTTCGGGGTATCCATGGGCATCGTCGGTCAGTGAGCTGACGATGACCGTATCGCCCTCGACTCTGGCGGCATCCTCCGGCAAGTAGACCGTCTTGGGCGTGTAGGGATCCATGACGATGACCGGTCCCCCCTCCCGCCAGACCCGAAAGCAGGCATGTCCTACCCATTCCACCTTTACCGACATATATCCTCCGCTTTGGCTCTAACCCGAGTTTCTCAGCCCGGCAGCTAACGCCGGGGCTGCGGAAGTTTCGCTGTCTCGAAGACTCAGTACAGGGCCAGGGCTCTGCCCGGACCCCCATGACTGTCGCGGATCTTGATGGGTGCGAAGATGAAATAGGCCCGTTGCGGCACCTCGCCGAGCCCGATCAAGGATTCGACCCCCACCAGCCCGCGGCTCCCCAGCGCCCAGTAGGTCATCAGGGCCCGGCGGGGATCGGCGCCTCCCAACGTGGGGCCGTCGGTGCCGACGCAACGGATCCCTCGTTCGGCCAGGTAGACGACGGCCTCCGGTCCCGGCGCCGGCCATCCTTCGCTCCTGCCGTTCAACGGATCGGCCATGAACCGGTCGCCTTCAGGGAAAGGCTTGAAATAGCGGTCGCTGTAACCGCTGCGGAAGATGACGATCTCCCCGCTCTTGAGAGGACCGTGCTTGGCTTCATACTCCTGAATATCCTTGGGGGTTATTTCCGGGGACGCCGGCCACTGCTCCTTGGAGGTGGTTCCGATGAGATGTTGCACGTCGATGACCCGGGCCCAGCCGCAAGTCTGGGAAAGTGGAACCTGCTCGGTGGTCACCCGACTGGTTCCCCGCTTCCCGAACCGCCGCTCGTAGGCCGCCAGCCACTGCCGCACCTCCGGGGCGTAGGTCTGGTTGTCGAAACCGGGTGGGGGCAGCGCGTAGGCCGGCGGGACCAGGTGGGTGCCGGTATGACTGTCCAGGTGGTGGAGCTTCATCCCGTAGGGGGGAATGATATTCCGCAGATAGGGATGACGGTTGTTGCCGACTCCCCTGCCGGGCCACCACACCGGGAGATTGTCGGCCAGCAGCACCGACAGGTCGATGACCCGCTTGTTCCTGGCCGACTCGATCAACTGCCCGGCCAAGGGCTGGCCCACGATGGCGAATGCCCTGGATTCGGCGCCGATCCCCTGGGAATGCTTGAGGCCGACGGTGCAGTAAAAGGCCCCGGTTGCCGGCAGCTTGCCCAGGCGGGTCGCTCCTTCGGTCCAGATCATGCCGTGCTTGAGACCGGCATAGTGGGTCTCCTCGGCAATGGGTCCCGGGATCGGCCCCATGCTGGGGCTGTCGGTGCCGAGCGTCATCACTTTTCGGGTCGCCAGGTACTCCATGCACTGGGGAGTGGGGTCGGGCCAACCCGGCGTCCTGCCCTCCAGGGGATCGGCGACGAATCCACGTCCCGGCGGAAAGGGACGGTAGTAGCGGTCGCTGAAACCACTGTAGAAGAGCACCGCATCCCCAAGTCCCAGCGGCCGGTGCCGCTGTTCCCAGGCCTGCACATGCCTGGCTTCGACCAGGGAGCTGCGGCCATTGGGTGCGCTGTCGAGCAGTTCCCGAATGTCCATGACGCAGGCTTCCCCTACAAACTGCCAGGCCGGCACCTTGTCCCCGGTTACCAGGCCGTAGGGCCCGGCGTTGGGTTTCCCGGAATCGGGGGGCGCCACCGAATGGGTCGGTCCGTCGAACTGGGTCCCCACGTTCTCATCCAGAGTCAGAATATCCGAGTTGTAGGCACTGAGCGGACCGATCCGCCGGTAGTGGTTGATCTGAAATCCCGGCCCGGCGCCGGGCCAACTGCAGGGAAGCTCGGGGGCAACCATCAGGGAAAGGTCGACGAACACCGGCCCCGGGTGCTTATCGGCTTGAATCCGCCCTGGCTGCAGACCCCAGGCCAGGCAGCCCAGGATCACCAGAGTGAAGAAGACGGCCTTCGCCGACAGTGAAGGGCGGGACGAAAAACAAGGACTCGAAAACCGTTTAGGGCGCATCGATTCAAACCTCGCGGGGCCTCTCTGTCAGAGGGACAACCGGCTTGATTTAACTGGCGTTCAGGGCTGCTAACCTTATCAATATCGGAAAGCCCATTGCAACCAACGGACCGGAGAGTGAAGTTTGAAGTTTGAAGGGTGAAGTTTGAAGAGTGATCTGATCGGAGCATTAATCACGTTGCTGATCTCGGTCCTAATGCTTAAAGTGCAACCACGTCACAAGGCGCCTGTCTGCTCCTCAAACCCTCCGCCGTCCGCCTCTTCACACCTCAAACTTCCAACTTCAAACTTCCAACTTCAAACTTCACCCTTCAAACTTCACCCTTCAAACTTCAAACTTCATTACTCGGATACTCCGCCTCCGTCTCCAACGGATAGAGCGGGCGCCGCCGGCGGTGGTAGGTGAAACTGGCCGGATTCACGCAAGTGGCGCCTGGAGTGTCCACCAGAATGGTTCGAGCCGCGACCGGATTGTAGGCGGCTCTGGGGGCGATCACACCCTTGGCCACCAGGATCTTCTTGGATTCCGGCTTGATTCCCAGGCTCTTGACCTGCTCCAGGCTCACCGGAGCCATTTTCACGCTGGTCAGCACCAGGGTGTGCTGCTCGGGTGTCTCCACCACCGCCGTCACCCCCTGGTCGAAGGAACCCCAGCCTCCATGTCTCACTTCCGGCTCCTGAAAGATGCCATCGGAAATCATCCGCACCCGGCCTTGAATGGAGACTGGAGAGCCGTGCCGGTCGTCGGTCTTGGCTCCGACCTCCAGGCTCACCCGGTTCCGGACACCGGCTTCCACACAGCGGGCCACCGACTCGGCATCGAACAGGACCACCATGGCGTTGGAGGCTTTCTGGGCCACGATTTCGGCCAGTACGATGGTGGAGTCTCCCGGACTTCCGCCACCGACGTTGTCGCCGATATCCATCAGCACTACCGGGGCCTCGGGGACTCTCATGGCCATGGCCACCGCCTCGGCGGCATCGGGCAGGTCGGCCTGGAATACTTGCCGCCGGTCCCAGGCCCGTTGGGCCATCCAGCGCGCCGCCTTGCGGGCCAGGTCGGGGTCGCGGTCGGCCACGGCCAGGAAGCTGGCCCCGAATTCCTCCACGTCCGAGTAGGAAAAACCCATGGCCACGCTGGCGGATAGAATGCCCGGCCACTGCAAGACCGACTCAAGATCCTTGTACAACCCCTTGGCCGGATCCTCGTCGGTGTATTGCTTGGCGATGCTGATGATCAGAGGCGGGCATTCGAGGGCTTGCACCGGTCGAATCTCTCCACGCAGCGTTCGGCCGAGCAGCGAAGCGGCCTCCAGGCCTCGGGCTTTCTGGTCCAGATGAGGATTGGACCGATAGATGGTGGTGGCGTCCGTACTGGCCGCCATTCCCGGAGAAACGTTGGCATGCAGGTCCAGCGTCATGACGACGGGCACATCCGGCCCCACGACTTCCCGCATCCTGCGGGCCATCTCGCCGTCGGCGTCGGGGAATTCCTCGGACACGGTGGCCCCGTGCAATGCCAGGTAGAGGCCGTCCACGGGCATGGCCGCCTTCAGGGCCTCGACCGCCTCATCCGCTATGGCGTCGAAGGTCTCCCGAACTATGGTGCCGCTCGGCATGGCGAATGCCGCCACCAGCGGAACGGGGTCCATGCCGTTGGGCTGGGCGCCCTCCAGAAAACCACTCAGTTCGTGATTGCCCCCGGTCCAGCGCTCGATCAGCCCCGTGCCCCGGGTCAGGCTGACCTGTTCAAAGTGCTTGTAGGTGGTGGGGGTGACTGCAAAGGTATTGGATTCATGGATAAATCCCATAACACCAACGCGTTTCATTGGATGTACGCCTCCCTTTCGTCCTGAATTCGTTGAACCATCCGGGAATCTTCTCCGCCTCTTCCGGAAAACACCACAGGTCGCACAACCGTCCTGACC
>JAPVWS010000511.1 GCA_027493295.1 Candidatus Versatilivorator vitaminiformans
TGGCCTCTTCCCCTGTGACAACGACCGTTGGGAGATTCGCTACAGCTTTCATCCTCTGGGCCTGCTCGACGAGTCGACCCAGAGAATCATCCCCGCTGACCAGTGGCATCAGCGGGAATGAAGCCGGCAGTGCTCCTTCGGTCGGGCTCCGCCCTCCCTGCGGAGCACTGCCGCTCATTGCCCATCGACCCCCTTGGAGATATGCTTAGCACCACATAAAGAAGACTAACCCTGTAAACCATGTTTGCGGTTTGTCGTGTAAACCATGAATGGATTGCACAGTTCTACTGGAAGCCTTGTGCTGGCCTCAATCACTCCCCCCTTGAGGGGGAGTCGGTGAGACAAGGGCTCCGCCCGCAGTCGAACCGGTGGGGGGTAAACGCGGCGTACCATGAGCGAATATCAGCAACAGCTCCCGCCCCTCGGTGGACCGTGCGCCCTATCACAGCTTCATCGGCGGTCTTCCCCAAAGTGTGAGTTCCGGTCTCGCCCGGGGACCCGAGACCAGGGTGCTGGCCAGGTAGCCCAGGCCGAAGCTGATTCCGAACGCGATGGGGAAGTAGTGGATGAAGTGCACCTCCGTCCAATTCTGCAGCCAGACCGAGACTCCGAGGGAGGGCAGCGTGCCCAGAATCCATCCCCGGAAATGGGCCCGCCGGGTCAGCATCCCCAGCAGGAACAGCGATAGCACGGGACCGCCGAAAAGACTCAGAAAGGCGGAGGCGGCCTTGAGAATCTCACCGATTCGGACCGTGTAGCAGGCGGCCCCGATGGCAAAGACGCCCAGAACCAGGGTCAGGGTCCGCGCCAGCTTGACCTCCGAGCGGCCGGAGACCGCCCGTCGCCGGAAGGGCTTGATAAAGTCGTTCATGATGACCGAGGAGAGCGAGTTGATTCCCGAATCCAGGCTCGACATGGCTGCCGCCAGGATGGCCGTGATCAAGAGCCCGGAGACGCCGTCGGGAAGGGCGTGGATGATGTAGTAGGCCAGAATCCCGTCTCCCGTCACCCCCTCGGCCAGCCGCTCCGGAAAGGAATGAAAGTAGGCGAACAGGCCCAATCCCACGAACAGCAGCACGTTCATCAGGACGAGATCGATCAGGGAATTCAGGATGGCCGCCTTGGCCATGCCGCGGGCGTCCCGAACCGACAGGAGGCGCTGCACCGAGACCTGGTCGGTGCCGTAGTCCTGCATCAACTGAAACAGGTAGGAGAGGGCCGCACCCAAGGCCGTCATCTCGAACCATTTCAACTGCCACTGCCAGACGTCCAGTCGGGCCGTTTCGCCTGCCACGGCCATGATTTGCGCCACGCCGCCCGGCACGCCGTGCATCAGAGCCAGGGCCACCCACAGCGCCCCGCCCGCCAGCAGGGCAAACTGGAGCACGTCGGTCCAGATCACCGCCGACAGTCCCCCTGCCGTGGCGTAGGCCGTGGCGATGATCCCCATCAGGAAGATGGCGGGATAAAGGCCGATGCCGGTCATGACCGAGAGGGCCAGGGCCGGAGAGTAGATGACCACCCCCAACCAGCCCATGCGGGCCAGGCAGAACAATCCGGCCACGCACAGCCGCGCCCCGCGGCCGTAGCGCAGATCCACGTACTCGTAAGCGGTGGTGACCTGCAACTGTCGGTAGAAGGGGTAGAAGATCAGGATCAGCAGTGGAGCCACCAGCGGGCTCACCAGGCCCAGCACCACCATCGAGATGTTCTCGCGAAAGGCAACGCCCGGGACTCCCAGAAAGGAAGAGGCGCTGGTGAGGGAGGCGAACATGCTGACTCCAACCGCGAGCCAGGGCATGCGGCGCCCTCCCAGAAAGAAATCCTCGGTGCTCCGCTGCTTTCCCGCCAGCCTCAGGCCGATCCAGACCAGGGTCGACAGGTAGACCACCAGCACCAGCAGGTTCAATCGACTGAATTCTACGGCTTCCATTTTCCGCCTCTGTCGGCCGCCCCCCTGATCTCAGGAAGTGGCGGCAGGCCCCGTCCAGTGCGCATCGGAGCGGCGTAGCCGTACTTGCCGGCCCGGAACGGCAAGCATACCACGCCGGAACTTCGCCAATATTTTCACCGAAATGCAGCAGTCTCGGCGGGCTAAAACCCGATGCCGAAGGCGCTGACCAGCCCGGAATCGTTCCGTCGCACCTGAACCGGAGGCCGGCTGACAAACCGGTCGTAGAAGGTCAGGCTCCAACTCAGATTCTTGGAGAACAGCAACCTCAAGGAACCGTCGAAGGCGAGGCGGTAATCTTCCGAACTACCCAGGTTGGGATGAGCAGTCAGCCTACTGCTCAGTTGAATCCTTTTCCTGAGCACCGTCTTCCACTCCACTCCCGCCAATCCTTCCCCGCCTCGCCGAACCGGCGGCTCGGAGGTCCCGGGGTCTCCGCGAAACCGTTCCCCGGTAAAGGTCACACCGCCCAACAGCGCCAGCTCGTTCCTCTTGGTCTTCAACAGGGTCCGGCCCAGGCCGCCTCCCAGAACCGTTCGGAAATTGAGCCGCTGGCGATCGTTGTGTTCAAAGGTGCCCAGGGCGAAACGGAAGACGCGGGGATTGACGAACCAGTCGACGCGAAGGCCCGCGGTCTGACGGCTGGTGGGGTCGGCATCGTCCTGGCGGCCGAAGATGGAGGAGGCATCCCCCGATATCTTGAAGTGGCCCTGATCGTAGAGACCCTGCGCCAGGAACGAGGACTGATCGAGTTGAGAGTTGCCGCGGGTCAGGTTGTAGCCGAGGTCCAGGGTCCCCTCCACCTCCCTCCACAGGCTGCCTCCTTCCTTCTCGACCTTGGGAGCCAGGCCCACCACCCGGTCCTTTTCGACAGAAACCGTCTCCTTGGCGGTTGTAACCTCCAGCTTCCCTTCAGCCAGGACCAACTTGCCCCGGTATTTGCGCCCGCGTTCGACCTCGACCTCGAACCGGCGGTCGCTGCTGAAGCCCTCCAGTTTCAGCCAATCGACCTGGATGGTGCCCGCATAGGCGGTCTCCAGAAACACCCTCTCGCCGGCCAGACTCTTTACCTCTCCGGTCAAGCGGTCGCCGTTCTCCATCGTGAGAACGTCGACGGCAAGGCCAGGGGCCGTTCCGCAAGCCAGGAGCAGCCACGGGAGGAGGATGGAGAGGCGCATGGTGTTGACGAGGCGCACGAGGCACTCCTTAGGGGTTGGGTTCGGAGGAGGGAGCGGTTTCCATTGTGAATACCTTCCGGGTGGCATCGATGGCCAGCCAGCACAATCCCGCGAAAACGTAGGCTCCGGCAATGGTTTGAAAGAGAATCGACCAACCCAGCCGTTGCTTGATCCAGCCCAGGAGGGGTCCCGAAACAAAGGCTCCCACCGAACCGGCCATGTTGACGGCTCCGAAGACCCGGCCCGAGAGCGGACCGGCAATGTCGGTAATGGTTCCCCAAACCGTGGGTTGACTCCAGTCGGTCAGAAACTTGGCCCCCGCCAGCAAAACCATGATCAGTCGGCCATCCTCCACGTCCAGGCTGATCAGAACCAGGATGGAAGCCAGCACCTTGCCCGTCAGCCCCACGGCTTTCCTGGCGAACTTGCGTCCCTTGAGGCGGATCAGCCGGTCGTTGAGCAACCCGGCAAAAGCCCCGCCGGCGGCTCCCCCCCAAAGGGGCAAGCTGGCGAAGATTCCCATCTGAACGGGGTCGAACCCCTTGGCCTCGCTCAGGAAAAGGGGGATCCAATAGACGTAGAGCATGTCGGCACCGGCGCTGGCCACGCCGTGAAGCATGAGCATGGCCAGATTGCCCAGTGCCGGCCGGGTCAGGTCCAGACGCGGCGTAGCGCCGGATGCGGGCGATTGGACCGGCTCTTCTCCATCCACCAGCGCCTGTTCCGCCGAGTTGGCCCAGGGGTGGCCGGCCGGGCTGTCGGTGAACAGCAGCCGAAAGGCCACGGCAAAGCAGATCCCCGCCAGAGCCAGCCACCACATGGCCGCTCGCCACTCCATCTGCATCCAGCCGAGCAGCAGGGTGCCGACCACCAGGGCGGCGCTGGCCCCGCCGGCCCGTCCGGAAAAGGATCCGATCAGCCCCTGGGCGGTGGTGCGCACAGACAAGGGGAACCAGCTTCGGGTCACCTTGGAAATATTGGAATAGGCTCCGGCCTGGGTCAGTCCGAACAGGGTCCGCACTGCGGCAAAGGACCAGGCCTGTCCCACCATGGCAGTGCCGGCCACGCATCCGGACCAGGCGAATATGATGACCGGAAGCACAATCGCCGGCCCCAGCAGGTCTCCCAGCAGGCCTCCGGGAACCTGGAACAGGGCATAGGAGAGATTGAAAGCGGAGTCCAGCCACCCCAATTGCGTGTCCGAGAATCCGAATTCCGACTTGACCTCCGGCTTGATGACGCCCCAGGAGTATCGGTGCAGGTAGAGGAGCCAACTGGTCACGCAGGCCAGGGCCAGGACCAGCCAGCGGATGCCGGTGGGTCGGGCGGCGAAGGTGGGCTGCTCACTCATGGCGAGGCGCCTTTTCTACTTTGCAGGGAGTTTCCGGACTCCACCGGCTCGACCGTGGGCGTCGCCCGCGTCTGACCGGATTCCCCTCACGGGAGAGCGATGTTGAGGAGCTGACCGGGGGGTGCAGTGGTCTTGTGTGCTAATGGGCTTGCTGAAAAGGAAACGGTGGAGCGGGAGACGGGGATCGAACCCGCGACGTCCAGCTTGGGAAGCTGGCATTCTACCGCTGAATTACTCCCGCTCGTTCCTGCCCCACCACGGGGCGATGCGACAGGCTTCAATATAGTCGGTACGCTTCCCGCTTGCAAGAGCTCGGCCAGGAAGCCCTTATTCGGGCCGGCCTCCGCCAGGGCGGAGGGACCTCAGCTAAAGACCGGCTCGGCCAGCTTGGACAACAGAATGGAGGAGGCGTTGTGCACGTCGGCGTGCAGTGAATTGCCGTGGGCGTCCATGGTGACGATGGCCGGCAGGTCCTTGACCCGCAGGTGCCACATGGCTTCGGGGATGCCGAACTCCAGCAGGTGGACGCCCACCACCTCCTCGATGCAGCGGGAATAATACTGGGCTGCCCCGCCGATGGCGTTCAGGTAGACGGCGCCCGATGCTTTCAGTCCCGCCAGAGTCCGGGACCCCATGCCTCCCTTCCCCATCACGGCCCGAATGCCGAACCGCTCGATGATCTCCGCCTGGTAGGGTTCCTCGCGAATGCTGGTGGTCGGCCCGGCCGCAGTGATCCGGTAGTGGCCGTTGTCTTTCAGGACGACCGGGCCGCAGTGGTAGAGCACGCTTCCTTGCAGCTTCACCGGCGAATCGTTCTTCATCAGATAGGTGTGGACGGCATCCCGGCCGGTGTAGATCTCGCCGTTGATCAGGACCACGTCGCCCATTTTGAGCCCGCGCACCTTTTCATCGGAGATGGGAGCCTCCAGGCGGACCTCCCTGCCCGTTTGCGGAAATCCTTCGCCGGCGGCCATGGG
>JAPVWS010000512.1 GCA_027493295.1 Candidatus Versatilivorator vitaminiformans
CTATGAATCCGATGCCGCCGTAGCCGCTAAGGCGGCGAATCAGGTCCATCTTTCGGGAACTGACCACCTCTCCACAACACAACAACTTTTCTGCTCCGTCATCCCCCTGACCGGAGCCTTTCCATCAGGGATTCGTTGGCCGGAGGGAAGCGGTAGTTCCCGAGATCATCGGGAGTCACCCATGCGAAGCGTTGGCATCCCAAAGCCCGGATATCGCCACTGACGTAACGGCACTTGAAAAACTTCAGGCAAACGGTTTTCTCCGGATAATCGTATTCAATGGCTTCGAACAACTCTCCTGCAACCACCTCGATGTCGAGTTCCTCCCGTAATTCGCGGACCAGGCATTCCCGGATGGATTCCTCCGGCTTGCGCTTGCCGCCGGGAAGTTCCCACAGCCCGGAGAGATGGGAGCCCGGCAGCCTCTGGGTAATGAGCAGGCGCCCTTCCCGGAAGAGAACGGCGGCGGCGACTTCGACAGTGGGTTTCACGGGACGTAGGGCCTTGCGGCGGGTTCCCCTATGCTCTTCAGAGGCGATGGTTTGAGGTAAAACGGACCTTGACCGGAACCCCTACTTGTGATAATTTTCTCATGCTTTTTCGGCTTCCGGTTGCAGCCGTAAAACGGGCTCAGGATCGGGTAGGCTCCCGGCAGTTGCCGGGATGAGGTCGCGAATCGCTGAAATATGGAATTGGTGCAGCCAGATCTGTCGGTGCTAGTGGTTATTCTGCTCGTCCTGTCCCTCTATTTCATCTTAAAACGATCATTTTTCAATCCCATCAACAAGATATTGGAGGATCGGGAGGCGGCGATTCATGGTGCGCAGCGAAAAGCCAACGACAGGCTTGGCGAATTCGAGGAGAAGTCTCGCATTTATCAAGACCAATTGAACGCTGCCCGCCTGCAGATCTACCGTCAACAAGAGACCCTTCGCTCGGAAGCCCTCAACCAGAGAACCGGTATTCTGGCCAAGGGGCGTCAAGAGGCGGAGGGACTCGTCCAGTCTACCCGAGACGAACTGCAAAACCAGGTTGCTTCCGCCAAGAACGACCTGGAATCCGACTTGACCAAATTCGCAGATGGAATCGTTAAGGCGATCCTGCGCTAGGTTCTCCTCGCCGGGATCTTTTCTCATCGCTCTGACAGGAGTGTCGCTTGTTTTCTGTCTGGTTCTGCCCGTACCCGGGGTAGCGGCATCGGGCGGCGGCGCGGCCGCCGCCGCCGGGGCGGGTGACGATCACGGCAGCCCTCTGTCGATCGTCTGGAAGTGGGGAAACTTCATTCTCCTCTTCGGGGGATTGGCCTACTATTTGCGACGGCCACTGCGGGAGTTTCTTCAAACCAGGGCTCGGGGCATTGAAGAGGGGCTTGCCAGCGGCAAGCGGGCTCAGGAGGAGGCCGAGGCAAAAATGTCCGCCATCGAGGCTCAACTGGCTCGCCTGGATGAAGAAATCGACGGCTTGAAGCAGCAGGCGGCCCACGAGTCCGAGGAAGAGAGGCAACGCATCATCGACAGTTCCCAGGCCGAGGCGGAAAGGATCGTGGCCATGGCCAGGCGGGAGATCGAGGGGTTGCAGCGTTCGGCGCGCCTGGAGCTCAAGGCTCACGTGGCCCGGTTGGCGGTCGATCTGGCGGAGGAACGGCTGCGAAAGGATCTGGAGCCAGGCCAGAACCAACGCATTATTTCCAGATTTGTTCGCTCTCTGAAGGAAACCCGGTCCTGACGGGACAGGGGTGAAGCATTCGAGGTTGCGGGATGGCGGCCATTGCCAATCGGTATGCCAGGGCGCTGGCGGACGTCAGTTTCAAGCTCGGCCAGCACGAGGTGGTTGAGCGGGAGTTGGAGCAGTTCGGGCAGATGCTCGACGGCAATCGAGAACTGTCGGCGTTTTACGCGGATCCCGCCATCAACGCGGTCAGAAAAAAGGCCGCCACCAGTAACCTGCTTGCCAGGCTGGGTTTCTGCAAGACGACCGGCAATTTCATTCACGTCCTGGTCGAGCGCGATCGGATGGGTCGTTTCAATGAGATGCTGGAAGCGTTTCGGCGGGGGGTCCGGGATCGCCTGGGGATCGTGGAAGTCGGGGTGACCACCTCGACCGAGATCGGCCAGCCGCTGCGGGACCAGTTGACACGGGCCCTGGAGCAGCTCAGCGGCAAGCGGGTCCAGCTCCACTTCCGGGCCGACCCGCATATCCTGGGTGGGGTCATCACGCGTGTGGGCGACACCATCTACGACGGTTCGGTTCGGCAGCAGTTGCAGCAGATGAGGGAGCGTCTCAGCACACAGGATTGACCTGAATCGGGGAGAGAACCTGATGGGAATCAAGGCGGAAGAGATCAGTCAAATCATTCGGGCGCAGATCGAGGACTTCGACGCGGGTCCGGTGGTCAGCGAAGTGGGAACGGTCATTTCGGTCGGGGACGGGATTGCCCGGGTCCACGGGCTGGAAAAAGTGATGTACAGCGAGCTGCTCGAGTTTCCTCACGGGATCGCCGGAATGGCGCTCAACCTGGAGGAGGACCAGGTGGGCTCGGTGCTGCTGGGCGAGGCTTCCGAAATCAAGGAAGGCGACTTGGTGAAGCGGACCAAGAAGATCATGGCGGTTCCGGTGGGAGAGGCCATGATCGGACGCGTGGTGGATCCCCTGGGTCAGCCCGTGGACGGCAAGGGGCCCATTCCAACCGATCGTCTCAATCCGGTCGAGCGCATCGCGCCCGGAATCGTGGATCGCGAGCCCGTCAAGCAGCCCTTGCAGACGGGGCTCAAATCCATCGACTCCATGATTCCCATCGGACGGGGGCAGCGGGAGCTCATTATCGGCGACCGTCAGACCGGAAAGACGGCCGTGGCCGTCGACACGATCATCAATCAGAAGGGTGGCGACGTCATCTGCATCTACGTGGCCATCGGCCAGAAGCGCTCCACTATCGCCCAGGTGGTTCAGACCCTGGTGGACAATGACGCCATGGACTACACCATCGTGGTGTCGGCCTCCGCCTCCGAGCCGGCTCCTCTGCAGTACCTGGCTCCCTACGCCGGCTGCGCCATCGGTGAATTCTTCCGCGACAGCGGGCGGCACACGGTCTGCATCTACGACGACCTCTCCAAGCACGCGGCCGCCTACCGGGAGATCTCGCTGCTGCTGCGGCGCCCGCCGGGCCGGGAGGCCTATCCGGGTGACGTCTTCTACCTGCACTCCCGCCTGCTGGAGAGGGCGGCCAAGCTGAACGATTCACAGGGAGGAGGGTCTCTGACGGCCCTGCCGATTATCGAGACCCAGGCCGGGGACGTTTCCGCCTACATCCCCACCAACGTGATTTCGATCACCGATGGGCAGATCTATCTGGAAGCCGACCTCTTTCACTCGGGCATCCGCCCGGCCATCAACGTGGGGCTGTCGGTCTCCCGCGTGGGCGGCAGCGCTCAGATCAAGGCCATGCGCCAGATCGCGGGGACCTTGCGGCTGGAATTGGCTCAATACCGCGAGCTGGCGGCTTTCGCCCAGTTTGGAAGCGACCTCGACAAGGCGTCCCAGGCCCAGCTCAACCGAGGGGAACGACTGGTTGAAGTGCTGAAGCAGGGCCAGTACGCCCCCCTGCCGGTAGACAAGCAGGTCATCGTCATCTACGCCGCCACCAACGGCTATCTGGATTCCCTGCAAGTTGCCGACTGCGGAGCCTTCGAGGAGGAGCTCTACCGTTTTCTGGACACCCACCATCCTTCCCTGGGCGCCAGGATTCTGGAGCGGGGGCAGCTCGACGATTCGCTAAGGGCGGAACTCAAGACTTTCCTGGATGAGTTCAGCCAGAAGTTCGCAGCCGAAAAGGCGCAGCCGGCCTAGAGCAGTCTGAGGGGGACATGCCCAACGTTCTGGACATTCGACGCCGGATCCGCTCGGTACGCAACACCCAGCAGATCACCAAGGCCATGAAGATGGTCTCCGCCGCCAAGTTGAGGAGAGCCCAGGAGGCGATCTTGCGAGCCCGGCCTTACGCCGGCCGGATTCTCGAGGTGGTCAGAAGCCTGATGGCCCGCTCCGAAATCCGGCGGCATCCCCTGCTGGAGGAGCGGGAGGAAAAGAGCATCCAGTTGGTGGTGGTCACCGCCGACAAGGGGCTGTGCGGCGCCTTCAACGCCAATATCGTGAAGGCGGCGGAAGGATTTGTCCGGGAAAAGGGGGACCAGTCGCTCGACCTGTTCTGCGTCGGGCGCAAGGGCCTGGATTACTTCGGCAAACGCACCACGCCCATCCGGCACCGGCAGATCAACCTCTTTCAACGGATCGAGTACGCCCACGCCCGCGAGATCACCGGCAAGCTGGTTTCCCAGTTCCTGTCCGGAGAACGCGACGCCGTCTATCTGCTCTACAACGAGTTCAAGTCGGTCATCCAGCAGCGGATCGTGGTGGAGCGGCTGCTGCCCATTCCGCCGATCACGCTGGCTCCCGAACAGAATCCGGTCGACTACATCTACGAGCAGCCCGCGGCCGAGATTCTGAACACCCTGATGCCCAGGCACGTCGAGGTCCAGGTCTTTCGGGCCCTGCTGGAGTCTTCCGCGGCCGAGCACGGCGCCCGGATGACCGCCATGGACGCCGCCACCAACAACGCGGTGGAGATGATCGAGTCGCTGACCCTCACCATGAACCGGGCTCGCCAGGCAGGAATTACCAAGGAGATTATCGAGGTGGTGAGCGGCGCCGCCGCCTTGACCTAGAGTGAATTGTTGATTGTTGATTTCTGAGGTTTTTGCAAGATTCGTAGCGGGTCAGGACATCTTGCCGGCAAACCTGAGGTTTTGCCTTTTTCGAAATCGGGTGCGACCTGGTGAAAAATGCTGTTTAACCACAAAAGGCACAAAAGTCACAAATTGTGTTTTTGTGCCTTTTGTGGCCATTCCCGGTAAACGCCCCGCTGCCGAATTTTGCAAAAGGCTCTTGTGATTGTTGAATGGGAGCAAGGACAACGGGTATTGCCTCAATTCTGCAATCCGAAATTCACGTGCTGAAGGGAATCAGGGG
>JAPVWS010000513.1 GCA_027493295.1 Candidatus Versatilivorator vitaminiformans
GAGGGATACAATGGGGGGAGTGAAGCGGGCTGATACACAGTAAGTCTTTTATAATTAGCCTGTTACAAGAGATTCAACATAGACGCGAATGCGGCGAATCAGAAGCACCCTTCCGGAACGCACTGCGTTTCCAGAATGACGCCGCCCACGCACCGTTGACCTCCACCCAAGGGGCGCCGCGTTGCCCCCCTCCGGTTCGACTGCGGGCGGAGCCCTTGTCTCACCGACTCCCCCTCAAGGGGGGAGTGATTCTTGAGGCTTGCATACAACGCTCTGGTATCACTCCCCCCTTGAGGGGGAGTCGCAGAAGCCGAGCCGAATGGCGAAGGCTGATGCGGTGGGGGGCATACGCGACGCCGCAAAGCAGCGCCGACAAAGGAAGGCTTGTGAGGTCGGGGGTGCTATGCTTGGCGGCCCGACGCCGGGGGCCGGGAGCGGCTGGTCAGGCTTTCCCTGAACCCACCCCTTCATCCCGAGGAGGCCGGCTGGACCACCAGGAGGCCAGCATGGCGCCTGACATGTTCATCCAGGGTCCGAAAACGGCCGAGGGCAGGGCCGCCATGGAGCTCTGCCACACCTTGACCGCCAATCCCGAAGCCATGCCTCCGTTCTGAAGGCCCACTTCTATGGCCACGGTACGGGAGTCGGTCTCCCCCAGGCCCAGCGCTCGGGCGCCTCCGTAGCCGAAGAGATAACCGACAACGTTGTGGATCACCGCGGCCACGATGATGGTCAGCACGAAGCCGCCGGCCAGCAGAGAGTCGCGGGACAGGGAGGTAATGATCCCGATGATGAAGCAGATCGAGAACATGGAGATGAAAGGCAGGGCCCTCATGATGGAGGTGGAAACCACCTTGAGGCTGGGGCGGGTGGCTCCCAGCCGTGTCAGGATGGCGTTGGCCACCAGCCCTCCCGCCACCGGAAGGATGATCATCTTGATGATGGCCACCATCATGGCGATAAACTTTACTTCAACGTAGGTGCCGGCCAGGAGCTTGGTCATGGCCGGGGTCATGAGCGGAGCGGCCAGGGTGGAGCAGGAGGTCATGGTGACCGAAAGGGCCACGTTTCCCTTGGCCAGGAAGGTCATCACATTGGAGGCCACTCCCCCGGGACAGGAGCCGATCAGCACCATGCCGGCCGCGATCTCCGGATCGGTGGTGGTCAGCATTGCCAGTCCCTTCCCCACGAAGGGCATGACCGAGAACTGCAGAACCAGACCGATGATCACGGCTTTGGGAAAGGAAAACACCCGGAGGAAGTCACCGGGAGTCAGCTGGGTGCCCATGCCGAACATGATGATCTGTATGAGCGGCACCATCAGCGTGCTGAGTTCGAACCCGGACCAGGTGTGAAAGGCGGCGGGATAAAACATGGCCGCGGCAACAAAGGCGGCCACCCAAAGCGTGAAGGCGAAGGCCGAATATTTTCGGCTCTTGCCCACGGCAATGGCCAGCAGGCTGAACAGCACGACAACTGCCGGTCCGATGAACCGCGCCGCGCCGGTGAACACGAAGACCGGGATCAGAAGGATGCAAACCAGAGCCAGAAGCAAGCAGGCGCGGCAGGCGCCGTCCTGGGACAGGGCAGGCCGGTTCTGTTGGTCTGAAGATGTCATGGGTTCCCTGATCGCGCGCGGCAGCGATCGATGTGAGTGGGAAGGCCGGGTTACAATTACGTTCGGTTCCCCCGGTCTTTTTCCGGCCCCGTGCCAATGGATCCGGCGGGGAGGATGGGCGGAGGTTCCGTCGCCCGGTATTTTTCAATAGAGCTGGCGCGCCCGGAGGGATTCGAACCCCCGACCTGCGGCTTCGAAGGCCGACGCTCTATCCAGCTGAGCTACGGGCGCTGCAAGTTCGGTAGCTCAAAAGTCGGCTGATTATAGCTGAGTGGGGGATGGCAGGCAAGGCGGGCGGCGAGCCTCGCCTTGCGGATCATCTGGGCCTATCGGGAACAAGGATCCTGTGCAGTTAAACCGGTTGAGCCTTTTGCAAAATTCGGCAGCGCGACGTTTACCGGGAATGGTCACAAAAGGCACAAAAACACAACTTGTGACTTTTGTGCTATTTGTGGTTAGACAGCATTTTTCACCAAGTCGCATGCGATTTTGAAATAGGCAGAACCTCAGGTTTGCAGACAAGATGGCCTGCCCCGCTGCGAATATTGCAAGAAGCTCCGGTTTTCTAGCTATTGAACGTTTGAACAAGGAGAGACCATGAAGATCAGCCGGTTGGAATGCCTGCATGCCGACGCGGGATGCCGCAACTTCGACTACCTCAAGATCACCACCGACGACGGTCTCACCGGATGGAGCGAATTCAACGAGTCCTTTGGCGGAATGGGGGTGTCGGCCGTCATTGAACAGTTGGCGCCCACGCTGCTGGGAAGAGACCCTCGGGCCTACGAGGCCATCGGCGCCATGCTCTATGCCGTCAGGCGCCAGGCCAGCGGTGGCCTGGTGCAGCAGGCCCTGGGGGCCATCGAAAACGCGCTGCTGGACCTCAAGGCCAAGTCGCTGGGAATATCGGTCTGCGAGATGCTGGGCGGACCGGTGCGAGACAGGATTCGCCTCTACTGGTCCCATTGCGGAACCTACCGGGTGGCCTGGCACGAGGAGATGAGGCTTCCTCCGGTAAAAACGCTGGCTGACGTGGCGGCCGTGGGCAAGGAAGTGGCGGCCACGGGATTTACGGCTCTGAAGACCAACATCTTCCTGCTGGACGGGAAACCGCGCTTGCACATCCCCGGCTTCTCCCTGGTCGACGAGTTTCCGGCCCTGAACGCGGAACGGTCGGTCCTGCGGGCCATGTGCGACCAGCTGGAAGCCTTCAGGGAAGGCGCAGGTCCCGACATGGATATCCTGGTCGACCTGAATTTCAACTTCAAGACGGAGGGCTTCCTGAAGATGGCCCGAGCCATGGAGCCCTTCGACCTGCTGTGGGTGGAGATCGACAGCCGGGATCCCAAGGCGCTCCAGTGGATTCGCCGCGGCACCCGAATCCCTCTTGCCTCGGGTGAATGCCTTTTCGGCAGGCGCGACTACAAGCCTTACCTGGAACAGCAGTCCATGGATGTGGCCATCATCGACATCCCCTGGAACGGATTGGCCGAATCGCTGAAGATTGCCTCCCTGGCCGACATCCACGAGGTGAACGTGGCCCCCCACAACTTCTACAGCCCCCTGGCCACCCTGATGAGCGCGCACTTCTGCTCGGTCGCTCCCAACGTGCGGATCATGGAGATCGACCCCGATACGGTTCCCTGGTACGACGACCTGGTCACCGTGAGGCCCAGCATCGTGGAGGGATACCTGCATCTGCCCAGCGGACCGGGCTGGGGTACCGAGGTGAATGAGGAGGCGGTACGAGCCCACCCCCCAAGGGTGAAGCAGTGGAAGTTTTCTTGAGGTCGCAGTTGGATGCGGGCGCGGCGAAAATCAACCCTGATTCTCGGCCGATGCTGCTTTTGAGGAATTTCCGGCGTAGCTCTCGAGGGTGCCTTCCTTGCCGATCTGCACCGAAAAGGTCCCATCCGCCCGGACCGTGGCCTTGATGAACTCGCCGGCCGTCCCCTCGGCGTTGGCAATGAACCGCGGCGGGGTATTCAACTCGGGACCGGTCCGAAGGTTGCGATGAACCTGCCAGATGGTTTCGATCCCCTCCACCCCCATCAGGGTTTTCATGGTCTCGGGCTCCGCCCCCTTTTTGGGAGCGTTGTTGACGACTACGACCCGCGGCCGAATGCTTTCAATCAAGACCGGATTATTGCTGGAGTCCAGTCCGTGGTGGCTGATCTGAAAGAGATCCACCCTGCCGACCCGGTTCACCGGACAGACCAGCTCGGCTTCCAACTCCCAGGTCAGGTCTCCCGTGTCCAGGAACGAAAAGTCGCCGTAGCTCAACAAC
>JAPVWS010000514.1 GCA_027493295.1 Candidatus Versatilivorator vitaminiformans
CTTGCCCATGACTCTCATGGCGCCTGAAGTGCCCACCATCAGGGCCCAACGGTCGGGCGTGCAACAGCCGCTGCCCACGTTGCTGCAGGCTCCGTCTCCAACGGCTGCAACCCAGGGAACTCCACTCAAGTCCGGCCAGCGATCGGCGAAGGGCGGCCTGAGGCTCGACAGCGGCGTGTCCAGGTCGATGAGGGGGGACAACTGGTTTCGCTCCAGAGGCAGGGCCTGCAGAATTCCCTCGTCCCACTCCAGGCGGTCCTGATCCAGCAGTCCCGTCCCCGACGCCATGGAGACGCTGCATCGGTTGACGCCAAAAAGTTTCAAGTAAGCATATTCCCCGAACGACATCCAACGGGGGGTCCCGCGGAACAGTTCCGGACTGAACCGATACAGCCACAACAGCTTGGCCGGCAGGTAGCTGGGATGGAGCGGGCATCCGGTGCGGGCGTGGTACCGGCTTTCGTCCACCAGGCTGCGAAGCTCCTCAGCCGCGGCGGCGCTGCGCGTATCGGCCCAGGAGTAGACCGGAGTCAGCGCCCGCCCCTCGGCATCCACCCCCACCAGGTTGTGCCAAAAGGTCGACATGGCAACGGCGGCAATTCCCCGACGCCGGCGGCCGCTTCGCAGCAGGATCTCGTCGACCGCCTCCACCACCAACTTGAACAGGGCATCGGCGCCCACCTCCACGCCCCCATCCGAGGTGGTTGCGAACTGGTAGGGTCTTCGAGCCTCCAGGCCGGACAGGGCCCGGCCGAAACCATCATGGATGGTGGCCCGGACCGAGGAGCTCCCGGCGTCAATGGTGAGGATCAGAGGAGTGCTGGAGGGCATGTCTCACTTGCCCGGCCTCCGGCGGCCGGACCCTCAGTAATAGACCATGGCTCGTCGCCGCGACTTGCGAGTTTTCAGGATCAGAACCAGCCCGGCGACAAAGCCGCCGATATGAGCCCACCAGGCCGTGCCTCCCATGGAGAGATCCCCTGCCGTCAGGGAAACGGCGCCGTTGAAGAATTGCAGCAGAAACCATAGGCCCAGGAAGATCAGGGCCGGCAGCCGGACCAGGTAGAAGAAGAACAGGATGGGCACGAAGGTGAGAACGCGGGCTCCCGGGAACAGCACCAGGTATGCCGCCAACACGCCCGAGATGGCGCCGCTGGCTCCGATCATGGGTATGGGCGAGGCGGGATTGACGGCAATCTGCAACAGCGCCGCCAGGAGACCGCAAACCAGGTAGAAGAGCAGGAAGCGCAGGGACCCCAGCCAGTCCTCCACGTTGTCGCCGAACACCCACAGGTAGAGCATATTCCCCAGGAAATGCATCCAACCGCCATGCAGGAACATGGAGGTAAAGAGGGGAGCCAACCCCAGCAGGATCCCGGCGTCCTGCCAGTAGCCGAAACTGAGCAGCGCGCGGGGAACCAGTCCGAACTGGTAGAAGAACCCCGTCAGCACGGTCCCGGACCCCAGGGACAACTGGTAGACGAAGACGGCCGCATTGACCACTATCAGAAACAGGGTGACCGCCGGGAAGGTCCGGGTTCGGTTGATGTCTTTCAGGGGAATCATGACGCTTCCCGGCCGAAACGGCCCAATCCCTGCGCGGTGCGCAGTTCCGGCGGTGTCAGAGCTTGGACCTCATGCCGATCTCACTCGGCGCCGGCCCTGGGCGGACCCGCCAGCACCAGGTCCAGGGGACCTTCGCCGCAGTGTTTCAAGACCTCCGCGTAGGCCGCATCCCTCAAGCGGATCATTTCCGGCCACCCCTTTCCGCCTGGCCGGATAGCCGGACTGATGACCACCCCGAGTGGAGCGGGCGAGGGCAGCAGCCGGCCGTCGCGGAGCACCTGACGCGTCCCGCGAAGCGTGACCGGCAGCAACGGCGTTCCGGTGTCGGCCGCCAACTTGAAGGCTCCCATCTGAAACGGCCGCAGCCCGCTGGCATGCGTGAAGGTACCCTCCGGGAACACGTGGACCGGTGTCCCGCCCAGCAACCTTTCCTCGATGCGGCGGCTGTCCTGAACGGCCTCGGGAGCGTTCTCACGGTCTACGGTAAGGTAGCCGCACCGACGAATGAAGGTGCCCACGAAGGGCCAGGAGGCGGCCTCCCGCTTGGCCACAAAGGAAAAGTCGAAGGGCAGGGCCGCCATCAACACCAGGATGTCCAGATAGCTGGCATGGTTGGAAACGATCAGGAACCGCGACTGTCCGCAGAGATGAACCGCGGGCAGGTTCTCCTGGCCGGCCACCACCGGCTGCAGTCCTCCCAATCGCAGAGTGATTCGCGAGATCCGTCGGAGCAGGGCGGGTCCGGTTCGAGGTCCGGTGCGGGACGGCGTCAACAGCAGCAACACCCAGCAGGGTAGCCCGACCGCGACCAGCACCATCCACACGTAGCTGCCATAGAGCCACCGGGCCACCGTCCTGATCACCCGGCGGCCCCGCTGCCCCAGGCTCCGGAGAGCCAGCCGCGCCACCTGCACCCAGACCGCCGCGCTCGGGGAATGGAGCCTGCCCTGCAGGTAGAGGCGGCGACAGTTGTCCCTCCGGATCTTGCCGCTGGAGGTCTTGGGCACCCTTTGCGGGGGAACCAGCACAACCTCATCCAGAGGGATTCCCAATTGAGAGTCCATCCTCTCCCTGATGGCTGCAGCCAGCTCCTCTTTCTGCTCGGGTTCGGTTCGACGCGTTTCGGCCACCAGAACCAGGCGTTCGCCGGCCACGCCCCTTCCGCTAACCCCGAATGCCGCGACACAGCCTCGCCGAACGCCCTCCACGTCCCCCGCAATATGCTCCAGTTCCTGCGGATAGAGATTTCGCCCTCCCTGGATGATGATGTCCTTGACCCGCCCGGTGACAAAGAGCTCTCCATCCGCCAGGTAGCCCAGGTCGCCCGTCTTGAGCCAGCCATCCTGCAAGACCTCGGCAGTAGCCTCGGCTCTTCCGAAGTAACCCTGCATGACGGAGGGCCCGCGACACTGGATGTGGCCCTGGACCCGGTCCGGAAGAGGCTCACCGGCACGGCTGACAACTCTGACCTGGTGGCCGGCCAGCGGCCTACCGGCAGAAACAAAGGTCAGCGGGTTGGCGGATCGACCGGAGGCGGGCTCCGCTCGTCCGGTTTCTTCCAGAGTGCCCCTGTCGATGAAGTCGAGAAGGGCCCTTCGACTCAGTGGCGGGATGGTCACCGCCAGCGAAGACTCGGCCAGGCCGTAGACCGGCATCAGGGCGTCTGCGCGGAAGCCGTAGGGCTGGAATCGCCGTGAAAACCCCTCCAGGGTCTCGGGTTGAACCGGCTCGGCTCCGTTCAGGGTGGCCCGCAAACAGGAGAGGTCCAGTCCTTCCAGGTTCCGCTCTTCGACCCGCCGCATGCAGAGTTCGTAGGCGAAATTGGGTGCGGCCGAGAGGGTGGCGCGATAGCGGTGTATGGCCCACAGCCACCGCTCCGGTCGGGTCAGGAAAGCCTGAGGAGACATGATTACGATGGGAAGGCCCAGATAAAGGCAGGAAAGCCAGGCTCCGATCAGGCCCATGTCATGGTAAAGGGGAAGCCAACTCACCCCCACATCCCGCGAGTCGATCTTCAGCGCCTCCGCGATGGCCCGGATATTGGCAATGAGATTGGAATGGGTCAGCACCACCCCCTTGGGGTCGCCGGTGCTCCCCGACGTGTACTGTATGAAGGCGACATCCCGGGGCAGGGGCCGGACAACGGTGCCGGAGGCCTTGCCCAGGCTGTCCAGCGTCAGCACGCTTTCCAATCCGGGGACCTGGCTGCCCAATAGCCGAGCCAAGCGGCCAACCTCCTGAAAGGTCACCAGCACTCGTGCCCCGGAATCGGCGATTATCTTGGCCTGACGCTGGGCGTACTCCTCGATGCGGTCGGGCCGCCAGGGGGGATAGAGGGGAACCGGAACGGCGCCGGCCAGAACGGCGCCGAAGAAAGCCGGGAAGAATTCGGGGGCGGTGGGCAGCATGAGCGCAATCCGGTCCCCGGACTGCCAACCCGCCCTTTGCTGCAACGCCGCCGCCACCGCCAAACTCTCCGACAGCAGGTCGGAATAGGTGATCGGGCGCATCTCCCCATTATCCAGCCGCAATTGAATGTGGACCCGCTCCGGGTCCCGCTGAGCAAAATGGAAGAGTGCCTCATCGAGGGTCGTGGGCCAGCCGCCCTCCCGGTTCCAGGCATCCACTCCTCCCGGACCCGGCCTGGGCTTCCCGGTCTGCTGAAGCAGCAGGGGGTCGATTCTGTCCGTCCCGGGGGAAGCCGATGCCCTATTGCCTGCCTGAGACTCCGCCGTCATCACGGCTCGGACCAGATCGCTGACTGCCTCAGCCCGGGACAGCAGATGCTCAGGCAACTCGAGCGAGAGGGCCTTTTCCAGACGCAGAAGGAGTTCCACCCGTTCCAGGCTGGCCAGGCCCAGCTCGCGCTCCAGCGAAGCGCCCGGCGAGAGGTGACGCAGAGCCCGGTGAGACCCCAGTTCAGCCAACAGGTCACGAACAACCTGGAGAATCTTCTCCTCCAGGTCTTTCCGATCCGGTTTCCTTGAGTCGGCAGGGGAGGGTTCGGTCTCCAGGGGATTCATGGAGTCTGCGTCTTCCAGGCAGCTTGGCGCGGGGCCTGCAGGTTCGGGACTGCCAATCCGGGTTTGCGGACGATACCGCCGGCATCTTAGCACAGGTGGGTCGGACGGACGGGCGGGCGAACCTGCCTCTCCGGGGGAGCGGGCTCTTGAGAGTCAAGTGCGTGTATGGCCGACCCCTGTGCAACCGAGCCAACCGTACGGGAGTGAAAAATTGTAATAAATCCCTGTTTCGTTTGTTTATAGGGGTAGAGGCGCCATAATCGAGCCCCAGACCACAGCGCAAATCGGGGATTCGATCCGTTCTGCTCGTGCTGCGCCGGGGAAACGACTAGCCCGACACCCATTGGGAGGAAAACTTATGTGGGTTGCAGGAATCCTGCAAGAAAAATGGTGGCGGGCATGGTTGGCTTGGCCATCCTGGTTGGAGGCACATTGGGATTACAGGCGCCTTTGGCGGGAAACTGCCCCCTTTCCACAAATCTAAACGCCAGTCACAATGGGAGGTCGACAATGACCTGGTTCTCGAAACTGATCGGAATTGTAGCACCGCTGTTCCTGCTGGCCGGTTTTTCCGTGGCCGAAACGCGCGATGAGCGAAATGAGCAAGAGGATCGGCCTATCCGCCTGACCTCTTTCGTCGACGTAATTGGTGCTCACTTCGCCGATGGAGACAACTGGACCACTGAGTTCATCTTCATGAACATGGGCGGCATTCGCATGCCGGCGGAACTTCGCTTCTTCGACAGCAAGGGCCAAGAACAGGATGTAGGCATCGAAGGGCTCGGCAGCGTGTCTTCGGTCAGATTTACTCTAAACCCCTACGCATCCACGCGGCTGCGGACGGTTGGGGGATCCGGCCGCGTCACCCAAGGCTACGTAATTTTGGAGCCACAGGATTTCCTGGATCACAGAATAGGCGCGACTGCCGTTTTTCGACGAAAGCTACCCGAAATTCCCACCTACGAGGCCTCCGTGCCGTTCGGCTCCGAGTTCGAGGAAAAAGCCTACTTTCCCTTCGATCACCGCAACGGCTTCTTGTCCGGAGTGGCCTTCTATAACCATTCCAAGAGTTACGATGCCTGGGGAGAGCTCCGTCTTGACTTCTATAGTGAGGGTGGCACCCTTATGTCCAGTCGTGTCCTCAACCTGCCCCCGGGCCACTACACCGCCCTTTCTCTCACCCAACAGTATCCCGAGCTTGTCGGCATGGTCGGGATGATGGCGGTGGCGATTAACGACCCTCCCGCCGAAGGGATCTTGCAAGGGTTCGCAATAGTCGGGTTTCGATTTAATCCCGATGGCCCTTTTACGACGATCACTCCGATGCTTTCAATCAACGAGTCTTTGGACTTCTAGGTTGACCAAGTACAGGTGCATTGATGTCAATCAGGAATCGACTCATGCTGCACGCGGAGAGCCGGAGCCGGAAACATCATTTCGTGACCTTCGTGCTCCTGCGTGGGTAACGCCCATCAATGGTTTCCGACCATCGGGGCGCAAGCACCGGAAACGGCCGGGGTCTTTCAGCCCGAATTGGCTACCGCCGCCCGGGCGAGCCTTCCGAGGGCTTCAACCCGATCGGTCTTTTCCCAACTGAAGGATCCGTCCGCGCCGGCTGACCTCCCAAAGTGACCGTAGGCAGCCGTGGCCCTGAATATGGGGCGCTTGAGGGAGAGCGCGTCGATGATTCCCTTGGGTCGAAGATCGAAGACCTCTCGAACCACCCTGACCAGTTCGTCTCCGCTCAGCTTGCCGGTGCCGAAGGTATCGACCAGAATCGAAACCGGCTGAGCCACGCCAATGGCATAAGCCAGCTGGACCTCGCATTTGGCCGCCAGTCCGGCCGCCACAACGTTCTTGGCCACATAGCGAGCCGCGTAGGCGGCGCTTCGGTCCACCTTGGATGGGTCCTTCCCCGAAAAAGCTCCGCCGCCATGCCGAGCCCAGCCCCCGTAGGTGTCCACGATGATCTTGCGCCCCGTCAAGCCCGTATCGCCCTGGGGGCCCCCTCGGACAAACTTTCCCGTGGGATTGACATAGTACCGGGTCTGCTCGTCCAGCAAGCCGGCCGGGACGACCGGTCGGACAACCTGTTCCAGGACATCTTCATGGATCTGCCGGTGAGCGACGCTTTCGTGATGCTGGGTCGAGATCACCAGCGAGTCGATGCGCACCGGCTTGCCGTCCGCATATTCCACCGTAACCTGGCTCTTGCTGTCGGGTCGAATATAGTCCAGGGCACCTGTTTTACGCAGCTTCGCCAGCTCTTCCACCAGCTTCTGCGCCAGGATGATGGGGGTCGGCATCAGTTCCGGGGTCTCGTCACAAGCGTAGCCGAACATCATGCCCTGGTCCCCGGCTCCCTGCTCCTTGAAGAGTCCCTTCCCCTCGGTGACTCCCTGAGAGATATCTTCCGACTGGGGATCGATCCTGACGTCTACCCGGCAACTCCGATAGTCGAAACCGATGCCCCCTTCCACGTAGCCGATCTCCCGAATCGTGTCCCTGACGACCTGCTCCACGTCGACACTGTCCTTGGCATTGGAGGTCACTTCCCCGGCAACCAGGCAATAGTCGGTGGTCACCAGCGTCTCACACGCGACCCGGGACGCAGGGTCGCCGGCGATGTAGGCATCCACGATAGCGTCGGACACCTGATCCGCAACCTTGTCGGGATGTCCTTCCGAAACGGCCTCACTGGTGAACAGCATTCTTTCCCTGTCTGCCATGACTGCTTACTCCCTTGATAGTCTCTTTACAATCGCCGCAAACCAATGCTGCGAGTTAACCACAAACTCGTCATATAATTCCACTTCAGCCATGAAGAGGACCGGTTGCCCCGGTCCCTTGGCCTTTGGGCGAGCGGCTGAACGATAGTCACGGGCCTTCCGGTTTGTCAAGCCAATTGCCGTTGGGAGGAAGGGCGGACGGAAAGGACGGGCGACCTCCTCACGGATCGCCTCCGATCAAGGAGCAGATGACCCCATGACCATGGATCTCCAGGAAGTTCAAGCGCAATTGAAGGCCAGGAAGCTGGATGGATGGCTGCTATACGACTTTCAGGGACTCAATCCGATTGCCCGCAAGCTGCTCGGTCTGCAGGACGCCATGCTGACCCGGCGCTGGTTCTGTTGGATCCCCGCCCAGGGCCCCATGACCTTCCTTTGTCACAGCATCGAACGCCAGGGGTTCGAGCGACAGCCGGCGCCCTCGGTTCTCTTCAGCAGTTGGGAGGAGATGCAGGCGGGTCTGGAGCGCTTGCTTCAGGGGAGCAGTCAGGTGGCCATGGAGTATTCTCCCCAATGCTTCATTCCCTATGTTTCCAGAGTGGACGCCGGCACGCTGGAGCTGGTGCGAAGTCTGGGCAAGACAGTGGTTTCCTCGGCCGACCTGGTTCAATACTTCGAGGCGCGCTGGAGCCGTGAACAGCTCCAAACCCACCTCGAGGCCAGCCGTCTCCTTATGGACGTTCTGTTCGAGACCTTCAATCAGGTGCAGGAGGCCACCGGGAACCGTCGCCATCTCACCGAGTACGAGTTGCAGCAGAGCATGTGCCAAAGGTATCGGGAACGGGGCCTGGAATCCTCCTCGCCTCCCATAGTGGCCGTCAACCGGAACAGCGGGAACCCCCACTATGAGCCCTCCTCGGAAGGCTCGGCGCCCATCCGGCCGGGCGACCTGCTGCTCATCGATTTCTGGGCCAAGCTCTCCAGGTCGCAGGCCGTCTACGCCGACTACACCTGGGTCGCCTTCCTGGGTGAATCGATCCCCGACAGAATCGTCCGGGTCTGGGAGGTGGTCCGGGAGGCGCGGGATCGCACGCTGGAGTTCGTGCGCTCCAAGACCGGCCGACGGACTGCCGTACGGGGATGGGAGGTGGATGGCGTGGCTCGCCAGGTGATCTCGCGGGCCGGGTTCGGCCAGTATTTCATCCACCGGACCGGCCACAGCATCGGGGAGTCGGACCACGGCAACGGCGCCAACATGGATGGATTGGAAACCAGGGACGAACGGCTTTTGATTCCACACACCTGCTTTTCCATAGAGCCGGGAATCTACCTGCCGGATTTCGGCATCCGCAGCGAGTTGAATGTTTTCCTGGGTGAGGAGGAGCTGCTGGTCACCGGGGACCCCATCCAGCAGGAGATACGAAGGATCTGAACGCCGGGGGGCGGTCGGTGCCGCCAGGGGGCCACTCAGCCCTTCGTCTTGGACAGGCTCCTGTCCAATGCAGTCAGGCTGTCGATGAGCTTTTTCCTCTGGCCGGGGGCAAAGCGGTTCGTTAGCTGCAGGTCGCGAAACAGCTGCCTGGAATCGCCCCGGACATCCTCAAAGGCCCGGAACAGTTGGGCGGGGCCGGGCGTGGCCAAGGTGTCGCGGTCCACCTGCATCCGGGAAAACCCTTGAGCCAGGAAGTGGAACAGGGCCTGGGTCCTGGCCATGGCCCGATCATGCTCGGTTGCGGTGGTCACGGTCACCTTCAATCCCAGTTTCTTCAGGTACTGTTCGACTTTCCCGGTCCGGTTGCCCCTGCCGGGGCAGAGCACCACTTCCAATCCGGCGATCCCGTGACGGCCCGTTTCCGGACCGAAGAGGGGATGGGTTCCCAGGACTTCAACCGACTCGGGGAAGAGGTCCAACATGAGCGTGAGCGGCTCTTCCTTGACGGAGCAGGTATCCATGACCAGTTGACCGGGGGTCAGCAGGGGCCCCAGGCGGCGGCAAATCCGCTCCATTTGGGAGATGGGAACGCAAAGCAGCAGGCAGGGCTTGCGGGCTACCTCTCTTAGAGTCGCGAACCGAACGCCGCCTTGTCCGGAGAGATTCTTGCGGTCAAAGACGGTAACCGGGAAATCCCTCCCGAGAATCTCCGCTGCGAACCGACCGAACCTTCCAAAGCCGACGATGCCGATTTCCACAGCTTCCCCCGATGCCTGGTGTCCTGTCTCAGAAATTTGGTCGACTGTCGCGACGGAGGGGAGGGAACGCCCGGCGCTTTCGAGGTCGAATCCGGCAGAGGCCCGGGCGAGCAGTGAGGAGGGCAACTCACAGCCGGGGGGGCTCCCCCCGGCTGTGGGTCGGTGGCTGAGACCAGAACCGGTGAGGGGGATGGCCCGCGTTTCTCACCGGGGGGCATGATCATGGCGCAGGCATTTTCCCTTCAGCGCGTGCTCGCGACCGAAGAGCGTAGCGGTTTCTACGGTCGAGGGAGCATGTGCGCGCTGAAGGGAAAAGGACAAGCCAAGGCATGCCCAGCGCCGTCTGTCATCCGCAAGCCCTTGACATGGAGCCAATCAAGGTGCTGAAGATAATCTGCTTCTTGTTATGCCTCCAGCGCCCTGGTGAGAAATGCGGGCCTAGTTCAACTCGGCCATGGCGGCTTTTCTGATGCGGTCGAGACCGTCCAGCGACCCCCCGGTGGCGGCCCTGAAGAGGGCCTCCAGGGCTTTTGTGGCCCGGGCACCGTAGCTGCCGCCGATGCCCTCGGCCTGGGCCAGGAGCTTCATCGCCACCCGGTTCTCCTTCAGTTGCCATTGGCTCATTCCCATGTGGAAATAAGCCGCGGAATCTCTTGGCTTGAACCTCAAGCTGTTCCGGTAGTTGACCAGCGTCTGGCGCCATCGCTTTCGATTGTAGTGGTTCAGCCCAATAGTCGAATAGAGCTGGCCCTTGACCTGGTTCCAACTCTCCTCGGTAAAGCCGGGCGGCCGTTCGTCACCACTGTAGGCCGCCAGCATCTTCTGGGCGTAGCCGGCCGCGCGGCCGACACTCCTGCGCCGGGAGTAGTGATCGAAGAGCTTGATGTTGTAGGGGAAAGCCTCTCTGTCGCTTTTCCCCTCGGTCACCGTCCGGGCATAGGTCGCGAATTTATTGCCGTCCTTCAGCTTGTCGTAGCAATCGGCCAGGGCCGCGGCGATGCCCGGAGTGGGCTTCTTGGCGTAGAGCTGCTCCCCGTACCTGGCCGCCTTGGCGTAGTTCTTGGTGGCGTAAAAGGACTCCAGAGCGCCTCCCAGTCCTCTCTCGTCGCCCGGCTGCATTCGAAGCAACTGCTCCGACGCCCGGCCCAGCGCGGCCATGTCCTTCTTCTGGTAGAGCTCCACCACCAACTGCTGCTGGGCGGCCAGGGCTTGTTTTTGCGCGTAGTCCTTGTACTGCGAGTCCGGGTGGGCCTGGATAAATGCCCGCAGCGCATCGGCCTTCGCTTTCCAACCGTTGGCCTTCAATGCCTTGTCCAGCACGGCATATTCCTGCCGGGCCTTTGCGTTCGGATCTGCCTGCGCCGGCGCCGCGATCAACGAATCGACGGTCAACCCCAACCCCAGCAACAGTGCCAGAACCAAGGATGCGACTTTTAACATGATGTCCTCCCAACGACACTTCATCGGCCTTGCCCTTTCCTGGCCGGCCGACAAAGAGCATTCCTTACTGGTCTCATACAGGTAAGGGGCATTATCGGGATTTGCCCGTTGCCTGTCAATAGTCATACAACCCGGGCGCAGGGGACGTGCCGGTCTCACCGGGAAATCTGCGCCGCGCGAGAGGGTTCCGAAAGGACTTCGGAATCGACCGCTTCGGTGCTATAAAATCCCTTGGACACTGGGATCGGACCAAGACACCCCAAACCCCACAAAGGAGTTGGCACTTGAACAGCAAGACAGACCGGACCTCGGAGGACGCCCCCACGCCTTCTCACCACAATGAGCCGGCTCGAAAGATCGAAAGCTACAGCATGCTGGCTCCGCGCATGAAAAGGATTTACTTCGAATTCTACTCGGAGACCTACAAGGAATCCCGACTGGACCGCAAGACCAAGGAGCTCATTGCGATTTCGGCATCACTGACGGCCAAATGTCAGGGCTGCCTCGAGGGTCACATCAAGAAGGCCCTCAAGCTGGGTGTTACCAAGGAAGAAATCAGCGAGACGATCGCCATCGCCATGGGTGTCAATGCCGCGGCAGTCGTGGATGTGACCGATATCGCCGCAGCCAACCTCAACCTGAAACACTATTAGGCGTCTATCCGTGGTCCGCGCGGCAGCATTCCCGCGAGGACTTGTCCGGAACATCGTCCCTACTATTGGCGATAGCGCTGGCTAAAGAACGACCTTCTGCCCTATTCGACACCTATTTTCTGTTTTTATTCGAAAGTATTTCCCGAATAACAGCCGTCTCTTGCACTTCCATGGAACGTCCTCATAAACCCGACGGCAGTGGTTCCGCGGGTGGCCTCCGTCTTAGTGAGTCGGAGGCTACGGCCCAAGCCTTTTACGACCGTTGGATCGGCGGCACCGGCCTGCGATCCCGCCTGGGGCGGACGGTTTTCAGCCTGAGCGGGACGGTTTATTCCGGCCCCTTCATCCAGGCCGCCGCCCTCCGCCCGGAGGATCGGGTGATGGAAATCGGTTCGGGACTGGGAGAAATCCTGACCGCCAGCCAACGGCGGATCGGGGCGGAGCAGCCCTACTTCGGGATTGACCTCTCCTACCAGATGGTGCGCCGAGCCCGACGAGGCCTGGAGTCGCGACGACCCTCCCTCCATTTCCTGGTCGCCAGCGCCCTGCAGATGCCCTTCCGCCGGCAATGTTTCGACGTGGTCCTGCTTTCCCACGTGGTGAAGTATCTGACCGACCCGCAGCTACGCCAGGTGCTGGCCCAAGTGAAAGAATTGCTGCGGCCGGGAGGGAGGCTCATTCTCTGGGAGTTCAGGCCCTATGCGTGGGGCGCGATCAATCGCATCATCCTGCGCGGGAGCGGATCGCACAAGCTCCGGAGCGCCCCTGAACTGGTCTCCCTCCTTCAGGAACAGGGCTACCGCAACCTGCAGCCTTTCAGGATTCACACCCCCTGGCCTCCGTTCCGAAACCTGGCCTATCGAGCACAGGCGGGCTGAAGCGGCCTTCCGGGTGCACCGTTTCCCGTGCCCGGCCTCCCACCCGGAGCAGCCTGCTTTGGTGATTGTTTTCCTGTTTCTGAGACAGGACACCCGTTATCATGGCCCTCATGGAAGCTCTGTGTGATGCTCATCTCCATTTTTTCACCCGGGAAGTGCTGTGTTTTTACGCACGGCAGTCCGCGGAGTACCGGGCCCTAGAGGATCCCGCCACCCGGGTGGCACAACGATTGGGCATCTCACTGCCGCCTGGGCAGCCGCAAGAGCTGGCCGCATTGTGGGTGGAGCAGCTGGATCGTCACCGGGTCTCCCGCGCCTTGCTATTCGGCAGCGTTCCCGGCGAGCAAGAGGCTGTGGCCCGCGCGGTTGCCGCCTTTCCCCACAAGTTCACCGGCTTCCAGATGCTGAACCCCCTGGATCCGGAGTCCGGCAGGGCCACCGCCGACATTGCCGCCAGAGGGCTTCGGGGACTGCTGCTCTTTCCCGCGATGCACCGATTCTATCCGGACGACCCGGCCTGTCTGGAAATCTGCCGCCTGGCCAGACAATATGGGCTTGTTGTCTTCGTCCACGTTGGCCCGCTGCGAATCGTCATCCAGGAGAAACTCGGGGGCGGGGGCGCCATCCAGCTGAGCTACGGAGACCCCCGGCGTCTGGGCAACGCCCTGCGGGCTTTTCCGGAGGTTCCCTTTATCGTTCCCCACTTCGGGTGCGGCCGCCTGGCAGCCCTGCTGGAAGCGGCCCGGGAAACCCGCAACCTCTACCTTGACACCTCCAGCTCCAACTCCTGGATGCAGCAGGGACCGGAGCCCACCGATCTGGAGACCGTGTTCGGCACCATGCTGGAGGAGAACGCCTTCGGGCCCGAACGCCTGCTGTTTGGAAGCGACTCTACCGTGTTTCCCCGGGGATGGAGAAAGGACATCTTGCTGGCTCAGCGGGCGGCGCTGGATCGATTGGGGG
>JAPVWS010000515.1 GCA_027493295.1 Candidatus Versatilivorator vitaminiformans
GACCAGGGCGGCGATCTTGGGGCGCTGGGGCGTTTTGGGGCGGCAACCCGCGAGCAGCAGTGCCGCGGGCAACCCCGCCATCACCGTCCTGCGGGAGATCTCTGGAAGCCGGGAAGGGGTCATGGTCCGCCCAGGATCTCGCCGTGCGGCTTGCCCTCGGCGAGTTCCGCGTACCGCACTCGCACCTGTTCCGCAAAGCGATTGCCGACCCAGTTGCTGACGTGGTCCGACAACTTCACAGTCGTAGCCACGCCGGCTCCGTCCTCCAGCGTCACCAGGTCTTCCAGCGGCGTCTTGCCCTCGAAGGCCTGCTCGACGGCAGCGTTGATTTCCTGCAAGAACTGCCGCTGCCCTTCGGCAACCTCTCGACCTCCCGAGGAGCCGTGGCCCGGTAGGATGGTTTCGAAGCCCAGCTCCAGGGCCTTGCCGACCACATTCGGCCAGTTGCCCGTGTTGCCGTCGCCCGTGTAGTTGAAGGGCCCGTTCACGATCGCGTCGCCCGTGCACAGGATCTTTTCCTCCGGCAGATAGACCATGCCGTCACCGCGCGTGTGGGCCCATCCGAAGTGATGAAACTCCACCCGCCGGCTGGCTCCCTCCAGCACGTGCGGGACCTGGCTGAACGTCTTTTGCGGGGGTTGCACCGTATCCTCGCCCACGGCGGCCACGTCCTCGCGGTTCTGCGCCGCTTGCTGCCAGCGGGCAGGCTCGTAGCGCTTCATCTCCTCGGCCACGCCGATATGTGCCAGCGTGGTGGCGCCGGCCCGGGTCCAGACCGCGTTGGCATAGGCATGGTCCCCGTGATGGTGGGTGTCGAACACGTAGCTGACCGGCTTGGTGGTGACCTGCTTGATGTCCTCCATGAGCGCCTGGGCTCCGCTCGGGAAGTTGGCATCCACCACCAGCAGGCCTTCCCCGATGTCAATGACCACGTTGTTGCAGTGTCCGTGCTCTCGCTCGCCCATCCGGAACCACACCCCCTCCGTGATCAGCTTGAGGGTGTCGGTCTCGGAAGAAAGAGGCGGATCGGAGGCGCAGTTCCAGGCCACGCAAAGGCCAATCGCGGTGATGGCTATGAGGACGATTCGCATGATCCAACCTCCCCCCGGCAGTCTCGTCGCGGTTCCAAGTGGAACCGATTGTACGCCCTAAGTACCGCAGGTACAAGACGCCCCTGGTTGACTAACCACTTGAATTGCCCCACCCACAACTCTCAGGCCACCCAGATGTCGCGGCTGATGATCGACTCCGGTGTCAAGACCTCATGGCCGGTTTCCGTCACCAGCACCACGTCCTCCAGTCCGTACTTGTTGCTCACCTCCCAGAGGGGATACCCGCCCCGGTGGTAGAAGAAGGGCTCGACGCACAGCACCATGCCGGGTTCGATCCGCGTTCGGCTGCCGATGGAAATCCCCGGCATCTCGTGAATGTCCAGTCCCAGGCTGTGCCCGATACTGGACCAGCCCATGGCCTGGCACCAGTCCACGAAATCGGGATGGCCTGCGTCTCGAATGACCTGTTGGGAAGCTTCATAGACCTCCCCCAGGCTGGCGCCCGGCTTGACTGCCTCAATGGCCGCCTCTTCGCTGGCCTTGGCGATCTCGAAGTCGTGCCGTTGATCGGCGGTCGGTTCTCCCAGGCAGGCAAACCTCTTGAAATCGGCGAAGTAGCCGTCGTAGGTGCAGCCGCCGTCAAACTGGAGCAAGCTTCCCGGACCGAGGACCATCTCCCGCCGAGGGGTGGAATCGGCCCACAGGGCCCTGTCGGGCCCCGCGTAGAGAGCCAGAAAGTGGATCTGGCTGCCACCCTCGGCGTGCATCCGGGCCGACATGACGTTGGCGATGTCCCGTTCGGTCTTTCCCTTGCTCATGGCCTCGAAACCGGCCTTCACCCCCAAACAGGAGATGCGGCAGGCCTCCCGCAACCGCCGCACCTCTTCCGGGGACTTGATACGGCGCACGGCCCACATGATTTCGCCGCAATCCACCCAGTCGACCTCCGGCAAGGCTGCCCGAATGCCATCGAAGCATTCCACCGACAGCCCCATGCGGAAGTGGGCGCTCAGCTCGGTGGCAATACGGGCCCGTCTCAGGCCCAGCTTCCCCAACCAGGATGCCGTGGCTCGCACCAGGCTCTCGCCGACGCTGCCGGTATAGAATCCCACCGGAAAGTCCCATCGGACCACGGTCTCCACCCAGGCAGCCTCGGCCTGAATCTGGCATCCTTCGGGGCAGAAAACGGCTGGAGGAAGGTCCGCCCTTCTTGGGATGAAGGCCGTGTAGAAGTAGGCGGGTACGATCCAGCCTACTTCATAGAATCCAGTGGCGTAGCGCACGTTGGTCTGCTGCGTCAGCAGCAGCCCGTCGATGCCCGACCGCTCCATCTCCTCCCGGAGCCGTTCCAGGCGCCGCTCAAACTCCTGCCGGCTGCAGTCGGCAAAAAATCCGCTCCGCTTCTGGCGGGTGACCTTCAGGCTGTCAGGCATGGGTTCTCCCGGGAGACAGGATGCATGGGAGGCCGCTGGAAGGGTTGGACCGCCTGAGGCGGTCTCAATCTGAAGTCATGTCCCGGGTTATCAGCAGGGCGACCGGCGTCGACAGACGATGGGCCCTTTCGACCCAGGCATTGACCTTGGGAACGTGCTGCTCCTCGTGGAGGTAGTCGAAGGGCAATCCCCAGGCCTGCAATGTGGGTTCGGTGAGCAGCGCCGCCGAATCCACGTCGGGACGGCTCAACAGATGGGGGTCGAGCTTGCCGGGTCGCGGGCCGGCGCGTTCCAGCTTGGCATAGCCCCGGAAGGTGATCAGGCAGAGAAGGGGGATCCTCATCCGCAGAACCGTGCCGCGAAAGCTGTCCCCGCTCTCCAGCAAGCCGGTGTTCTGAATAAGGACGGCCGGGGCCCGGCCTCCCATCCAAAGCCCGGCTGCCATGGCGAAAGCCTCCCCTTCGCGGGTGACCAGGCGGATGACCGGCTCCCCGCCATCCTTCAGCAGGGAGAACAGGGCCGCCGAGCTGTTGTCGGGCAGCCCCACCAGGTCGGTGATTCCCGCCCTGCGAAGCGCCTCCACAATGGACCGGGCCTGGGCCATGACGCTATCTCGAAACCAGGTCGAAGCAGGCCATTTCCTGGGAATTTCGTACCAGCAGCAGTCCTTCGGAGATGGCAGGGTGATTCCAGGTCCTGCCACGAATCGCGGAGAAGCGGGCCAACTCCTGCTGCCGCTCGGGATCGGCCTCGACCAGCACCAGCTCGCCCGACTCGGTGAGAACGATCAGGTGGTCTCCGGCCAATAGAAGCTGTCCATGCCCGTACCGGCCACCCTTCCACATGAGCTCGCCGGTCTCGGCCCGGATACAGGCCAGGATTCCTTCGTCCAGCCCGTAGATGAATCCGTCTTTCAGCACCGAGCAGGTGAACTTGTTCTTCATGCGGCGGTTCTGCCACAGGGCTCCGGCCTCAAAACCTCCGGAAGTCCTTTGCACCTGCACCACCGCCGCGCCGTGGCCGTAGCCCGCCGAGATGAAGACCCGACCCTGCCCCAACACAATCGGTTGGGCAACGTTGACGTCATAGTCGGTGATCCAGGGAAAATCCCAGAGCAGAGACCCGTCCTCGCCCGAGAGGCCCATCATCCGCCTGGCGCTCACGATCAGAAGCTGGGGTTGTCCGGCAAGGGTCACCCACATGGGCGAGGTGTAGGCCTGCTTGTCACTCAGCGATCTCCACAACGCATTCCCCGTCTCCTTGTGGTAGGCAGCCACCGATCTGCCACGGGAGCCTCCCGGCAGGACAATCACCTTCTCACCCACGATCAGCGGCGAAGCGGACATGCCCCAGGTCAGGTTTTTGGCCCGACTGTCCCGCAGAATGTTCCGAGACCAGATCAAACGCCCGTCGGAGGCATCCAGGCAATGCAGCTCTCCGGTGGCGCCCAGGGCGTAGATACGGCCTTCGTGCCAGGTGGGAGTGGCCCGAGGCCCGTCCCCGCCCAGGGACTCGTCGAAGAAGGCCTCCCAGGAATGGGTCCAGATCTCATCTCCCGTCCGTATATCGTAAGCCGCCACCACTTCCCGGGAGTCGCGCTGCTCGATGGTGAAGGCCCGCCCCTCAGCCAGCGCCAGGGAGGCGTACCCGCCTCCGACGGTCCGACGCCAGAGGGGTTTCAACCCCTGCTCGGGCCAACGGGTGAGGATGGAGGTTCCCCGATAGTGGCCGTCGCGCCTCGGCCCTCTGAAATCGGTCCATTCCTCGGCACTTGATGGGGCCGCCGATACGGTGCCCGCAACCCCCGCAATGGCGGGAGGCAACGCGGTCCCGGATGGCCTGATCTCACTGCCTCTCCAAAACGGGAGTAGAGCCAAAGAAGCCAGCGCCCCGCACGCCAGACCCCGCATCAGGCTCGAACGCATCCAGGCTCTCAGGATCATGTAGCCTCCTCGTGTCCCGTCTCACGGCCGCTGCCCCAGGTTGCCCTGAAGATATCCCAGAGTGTCCGCCAGGCCAACCGGAAAACACCGGGGAACCCCCGGAAAAGGGGATGCGGTTCGGCGAGTCCGTTCCCTGCTTCCCCACGACGTGGAGGAACATTCCAATAGGGACAGCCGACCGGCAGCAGAGGATGCATGAGGGACGCCCGCGACGGAGCCGATCCATGGAGAAGGACCATTCATTCAACATCGATGCACAGGATAATCAAGACGGGAGGTTGCTGCACGACCTGCAACCTATCAATTGCAACCTATTAATTATAATAGACTTGTTATGGATCAGCCCGCTGCAGTTCCCTCATTATGTCCCTCTTTTTGAAGAGGAACCCGTTGGACCCTTCAGGACGTTGGCGGACGTAACCGTTCGGCCAAGCCGTGGAGTCCATTCGCCGTCCGGGGGAGGCGTAGCGAGCAGAACCAACGGATCTCTTGTGATTGCAGGCACCTTCAACCTCGTCCGGGTCCAAGCCATCACAGCCTGACCGAACAGTTACTCAGCCGAGGATCACTCCTGAATCTGGGAGTCCGGATTCGTCGAGCGGAATGGCAAGCTGGCCGTGCTGCGGATCGGAGAAATTGGATTACCTGCATGCCCCAGGCTTGCTTATCTCGGGATGAAGGCCACTTGTGGTCTAGTGTTGTTCGAGTCGGCCTCTTGGCCAGTTTGACAGCATTCCCGAAAGAGGCAACATCCCTACGATCCCTCGATCCGATTTCCACAGCAGGCCCTCTGGATTGGATTACCTACCGCTGTCGACACAAGAACGTGTTCGGGTGAACGAGGACGAGCAGCGGACGAAGATCGTTTACCTGTTGGACCCGCCCTGTCCATCTCGGGATAAGAGAAACCTTGCGGGGTAACTCTGCAAGAAGCCGTATTTTAGATCCAGGCTGTCCTTCATTGGGGACAATCGCAGCCAACTCAAAAACTGCGACTGCGTAATCTCCATTTTGGGGGTCCAGCCTAAATTCGATGGCCTTCAGACGCACATAGAGCTGAGCCTCAATACCAATCGTATCGTTGTTTTACACTTGATCTCCTGGGGTTTTTGGGCTTTCCGGTCTACTAAGGCGTGTTATCGACATCCCGATGACTTCTTAGGAAGCGCTCAACCAGAAAAAACATGAAGACTTCGTTCCTGATTATCGTCGCTATTACCATCGTAAGATGTCCTGCCCAGAGTGGCGTCCAGATCCATGTCAACACAAACTGAGTTTTAGGCTGGCAAGGGTCATCGCTGAGAAAAAAACGGATGACAGATACTATGGTGAGCGCCAAACTTGACCACAAGCATTGCCTAAGACAACGCGAGAGAATCTTGTCGTAACTGGCGTTCGCTAGAAACCTCAATACATCCTGGCTATCCATTGAGATCAGCATGTTTCGTTGCGTGGCTGTAAACCCGGCAACGACTACACCGATGGTCATCGTTCCAGCGGCTAAGGAGCTTGGAATTGGGGGGATGTCAAGCGAAGGAATACTTTGGAGACAAACTGAAGCGCCGGCGGCAGCGAGGAAAGCCGCGGAGGGACCATACAGCTCCACAGGCTTCGAGATCATTGAAGGGAGTCCATAAACTCAAGCCTGAATCTTGCTAATGCTCTCCAGCGATCAGTGTGAGGAATAATACGAGAGATTGGATCAACACGCAACTCCGTCTTTCTTTTTTCTCGCGGGTAGAGAAGGTCAATCACTTCCAGTGGGTCATCCTCATGTCCTCGTCCGCTGACTTCAAGCTTCTCAACGCCTCCGTCGGTGAAACTATCCAACAGTGCTTCGACAAGGCTTAGGGCTCTCCGGTGTAACGAGCGTTTCCTTTGACGACCAACTGAGAACTTTACTTCAAAGGAGTTGGAGTCTAGTCCGTCAGCAAGAGCCGAAATGGGTCCCAACCCCGCAATGTTATCCTTGTCTCGAATTGGGGAGATCGCCACCCGAAAATTTACAAAGCGGATTTGCTGCATGCGGCGGGCTCGATCCCTTGCTTCCTCATCTACCATGTCGATGAACTGGAAATAGATACCCCCTCCGTCGACAAAGCATTGCAGATAATTTGCGATGGCTCCAGGTCCCATTCCGCTCCCCACTCTGTTCGACTGGATAAATGCGTAGCCTGCCTGACTGTCGTAGAGCAGAGTTGTTTCATAAGCGAAGCGACCATCAGGGGTCATAGGAAAGCGGGTGATTGGCTGGCTCTTGGAAGCCTGCCCCGGACCTGCAAACTTCAACGTTGCAAAGTTCAGAAAGATCAAAGGGCCGTCTTCAGAGAAATGTACCAAGCGGCGATCAAAACCTCCTATCTCAATGTCACGACTGAGCGAGTTCCGTGCGTTTGCCCTCCTCATCGCCACCGGTAAGTCCTTTGGAACTACTCCAGGTTCGTAAACTTGCACTGCCCTACAGATTCTAATTCTAAATATCTCATCCGCCACAAGTGACCCCCTTGTTCAAGGCGACAGTCTAACAGCTCCCAATAGTTCTCACTGATTTCGATCATATCCCTGCCTCCGCGTTCAGATACGCCGCTTTCGGAAGAAGTGGGCTAAGGGGCATCGTACTTGGTGTAGTCTGCTGGGATTTCGAAATGTGACGCGCTTGGTTCTACGTATTGGAAGTCATAAAACTCCACTACCAGTCGTCTTCCATCAGGAAACGTGATGTCATGTTTGACGATCAAGTGCAGATTATTGGAGACGCAGGCAGAACCAGAGTTATTCTGAAGGTTTACTACGACAGGTTTGACGATGCACTGCACACCGTTGATCACTTCCGTTTGAACAGCGTCTGATTCAGTTGGAAATGGGGGAGTTTGTGGCAAGAGTGGAATCGGCAGTTGTCGCACGACGCGCGACTCTCTCCGGTCGTGGTTGATTTGATGAACTTTCCCGGTCGCAGCATCCTTGAATGTCGCCCCCTTTTTTTCTTGTGTGGCCGCATTGATCCAAGTTCGCATCTCCGACCCTGAAGAGGCGCGATGCAAGATGCCCCCGGAGTGATCGATCAATTCTTGTGAGCTATTTGGTAGGGAACGATAGGTCTGCTGTCTGAATTTTGCGCTAAACGGAACCCATTGTCCTTCAGCCGGCACGGGGAGCAAAACCCCAAGAAGAGGGGGAAGGAACATAAATAGATAGCGGCTGCTTGTCATGTTTTCACCTCCGAAGGATTTAGTCTCTTTGCTCACTAACAACTGCATCCCCTAGTGCAAACGTAAAAAGTAGTTTGAGTTTCGTACCACTCGTACCTACACTGCGGCGAGACGCAGGTCCACGTTGGGGCGCACCAGTGATCCCAATCTATGTAGTCTCCAGGCGGGGGACAACTAGAAGGGTGAACATAGGGACAATAAGCACTGACTGGTGAACCGCTAGAGAGCAAGACGAAAAAAAGAACAACAACTGCGATTTTTTTTGCCACGAATCTCTCCTCTCAGTCTTGGTAGAACTGCTGTTCTCAATCGATGAAGGCTCGGGTATCGCAATGCGTAAGAACCTGGAAGCCACCACAATTAACTACCATAGTAGAGTCTACTAGACATATTTGTATTGCGACCCTATGTCAAGGATTTTCAAGGTCAGTTCAGAGAAGGAGGGCGACCTGCTACGGTTCCAATCGACTGGACGATGGCTCAGAGGATAGGGTTATGTCCGGGGGAACGGTATCTTCGGCTGGAGGCGTTGCTTACAGTAGCGAGTGACATGCTCGAATGCATTTGAGGGCTCAAACATGCATGCTCCCCCTTGGTGCAGGCCAGCGATTGGTTCCGTCACATCGGCTTGCATGGTGATTGCCTGGGACAGTCGCCGCACAGTCATCCTATGCCCGGCGGCGCATCAAGAACAAACTTGATGGTGATGGTCGTGACCACGTCGACCGGTTTACTCTGACGGAAGGTCGGTTCGTATCTCCACTGTTTCACGGCGTCCACAACCGAAGCGACCACATGCCCGTAGAGTCTTGGTTCTCCATCGGTGATCGTCAGGCATTGGACCGAACCGTCTTTCCCAATGGTGGCTTCTAGCACCAACGCCCCGTCGATTCCCATGGAAAACGCCCGGGATGGACAGGGCGGTTCCAACAGGTAAACGATCTTCGTCCGCTGCTCGTCCTCGTTCACCCGAACAGGTTCGGAGGGTGTCTGTGTTTCGACAGCGGTAGGTAATCCAATCCAGAGGGCCTGCTGTGGAAATCGGATGGCGTGAGTAGGGATCGGGAACCTTGTCGGCACAGTTCCCCAGGTATCGCCGTCCGCGAACTGAATACCCAGGACGCTAACCGTGACCTCCTTGGGAGTCTTCTCTACTGGGAGGTAGATCGCGTATGGATCGAACACACGCTTGGCCGGGTCTCGATCTAACAGAGATCGAGGAGGGAAATATCTAAGTCCGCGGTGAAGGAATCTCTGAGCGTTTGCCCCGGGCATACGGTCGGTGGAGAAGGTGCCGTGGGGCTCCAGCTCAAGCTGGTACATCTCGGCGTGCACTGCACGCCGAAGTGAGGCATGGTGGAATTTCAGCCGGACAGCAGTAATCTTCTTGGTTGTCTGACTAGAAAAACTGACCCGAGGCAGGACCAAGTACGCACCCACCTCTTCGATGTTCATCGCCTTCACACGGGCATCGGTGATGATCAGCGGACTGCCGGTCGGATTGCTAAACTCAATCGGCAAGTCCGGACTCTGTTTTCGAGCACGAGAACTCACATGATAGAACCGCATGGACTCCTCAATCGGTCCGCATTCTCTGCTGGACATGCGAACCACTGCACTCACACCTTCTGGAGTTCTCTGCTGACTGGTCTGGATCGGCAACGAGTGCCGTCCGGCGGCGTGGTTCAAGTCGGCGTAGGCGTCACGGTTCACCAAGCCTGCGCTACCGGAGAAGATGCACAGAGCCGCCGCTAATCCAATCACCAAGCCGCGTTCCGGGACGCCGAGTTTGCTTGGCGTCTCGGTGGACAAGAGGCGTTTTATTCGTCTTTCGAGGCCTGGACCGCCAATCGAGGAGGTTCCAACCAACTGCTGCTCTACACAGACCCTGACAACCTTCAGAATTCCCGAGACGTAGGTCTTCGGGGACTGCCTGAGGCGCACGACTTCTTCGTCGCAAGCCCGCTCCCTTTCCTCGAACAACTTCCTGTCGAGGAGCCATATAAGGGGATAAAACCAGAACAAAGCCAATAGGAATTTTTGGAGGCCGACGGCGAGGTTGTCCCTGCGCTCCACATGAAGCAGCTCGTGGAGCATGACCGCTTCCAGTTCCTCGTCGCTCAAGCGGCGTGCGGCTCCTTTGGGTAGTAAGACTGTGGGTCTGCAAATACCCCACAGTCCTGCTGCGGTGACTCGATCTGAAGTGACGACGGCAACGTCCTGGTTCAATAGAAGCCAGGAGCGAAGTCGATTCAGGGTCTCCGTTTCTCCGGAGGAGACCATCCTGTCGCCGGACCTGACGGCCTGCGCTAGCCTTAAAGAGCTTCTCGCCCAGCGAACAACAAAGAACACGAAACCCGTCAGCCAGGCCAACGTCAGCGCACAGTAGAGTTCGTTGTGTGTCGCACTGGACACTGGATGAGCCACGGGCGGGGGACTCAGGAGCAATGGCGTGAGAATTGCATAGATGGGTTTCCCAGGGTCAGATGATTGAGTCCTATTGACCGAGTGTTCCAGGGACGGAGATGGCAGGGCGGTTGCAGCAGGAAAAAAGTCCGATAGCAGCCATGCTAATAGGATCGAGGGAACGAGAAGCTTGACCGCAGCGGAAAGCCAGAAGAAATAGCGAATCCGCGCCGGGGCTCGCCTGAGTAACTGGACCGCCAACGCTACGATTCCGACAAACAGAGTTACCTCCCAAAGGTGAACCCACACGTTAGGCCACAGCCAAGAAGACCACTCTGCCAGCCATGTGTGTATGTTCATGGGAGACTCTCCTGCTTGCTGGCCTCATACTCAGCATTCACTCAGCCTTCGGGTCCACGGCTGGGGGGGCTCGGTGGCTCTTTGCTTCGTGGAGGATCCTTTCCAGCTTCTGCAGGTCGTCCTGAGTCAGTTTGCCTGTATCCGCTAGATGGGACATCACGGGCCAGGGGGAACCGCTGAACAATTCCAGAAAGTCGCTCACCAGTTGGCAGTAGGCTTGCCTTTGGGTGATGACGGGGACAAAAATCCAAGCATTCCCGATCTTTCGCAATTTCCGTACGGCTCCTTTTGCCTCCAACCGAAACACTATGGTTTGGACCGTCGTATAGGCGGGCTGATTACTCCCAGGGATCTGCTCCAGAATTTCCCTGATGGCGGCCCTGCCGAGTTTCCAGAGCGCTTCCATCACCTTAAGTTCAAGAGGCGACAGTTTGACATGCTTCCTCTGTTTCAAGACCACCTCCTCCGCACTTCATTGATGAAGATTCGTATCAATGATTGTGTGATTCTCCGGAATCTCAGCGAATGATGCGTCCGATAAGCCCCTGGAGACCCAGTGAGTGCCGGAGTATTCTGTAAGTATACTCCAGGCAGCGTGCTCTCTTGGATGTTCGGTCTGCAAGTACCTCTGTGGGTTCTCTGTCGGGGGTTTGAAGAGGTCGCACCTTAAAGTTAACTAATAGTGTTAGTTTTTTCAAAAACAAATATAGTAGTATGTCGTCACCTAGTATTTGCATGTGTCAACGTCAACACGGAGGGAAGAGATGAAACTCTTTGTTTTAAGACGGTTTTTCCCGTTGTTCTGCCTCGCAGTCGGACTGGTGGTGTTCGGCGTGTCCTACATCTCTTTCGGAAGACCGGCAGCAACACCGGCAGCACCACCGATAGCAGGACCGGCTCTGTATGGCTGTTCTGCGCAATGGTGGTGTCCACCCGCAAGTTGCTTCGGCGTTAAGGTTGGCGAAGATTGCCACTCCCCTAACTGCACAGGAGATAAAAAATGCTTCTATGAAGAGTACATGTGTACTTTCGGAACAATATCGTGCAAACGTGGCTGCAAAGATCCCTGTCCTCCTGGAAGCGGTTAAACCTTCAGTTGGCCGTCCAGCTGGGAGGAACTAGCGGAAATTTTTTGATGTCGAGGATTGTCCCGTTTGCCAAACTCAGGAGGATAAGGATATGAAACCCATACTATGGCTAGCCCCATTTCTCGTTGCCTCATTTCTCGCACTGCCGATTTCTTCCCCCGCTCAGTGGATACCTATTGTGGCGAAGCAAAGGAAACTCGTTTATCAGGTTAACCCGGATGCCTCAGAAGTACTGGTCTCGGAGCGTAGAGGCACTTTCTTCCGCACATCCTCCGGCTCAGTCATTCGCACGCTTTTTAATGTGAAAGGTGGGCAGACACAGGGGAAGGGATCGTCGATTCTGATTGACGCGCAATCAGGGAAGACATTTTCGCTCAATCACAAAAGGCGGTCTGCCCAGGTGTCATCTTACGTAAGACAACCTCCGCTGCTACCAACGCCGAGAGGCGATCTAAGCGACGATCGCGTGACAGGAAGCGACACGATCAATGGGGTAGAGTGTATCGCTTTGAAGTGTTATGAGGGTGGATTTGATGACGACAACGTCGTGCCGGGAAAGGTTTGGATTAACGTTGCCCACGACTTAGTTGTGAAGAGTGATTGTGTTTGGTTCTCCACTAGACGTTCAGTTACTGAGTTGTACGACATAGAGTTCAGGGAACCAGATGCATCCGTCAATTTCAGTGTACCTGAAGGATACACAGTACGGTCCCAATAAAGGTGGGCTGCAGATCCTTGACGAGATCACTGAACCCCGTCCCCTGCCTTCCTGCAAAAGGGCGATCTTGGCGCCTTGGCGAGTGTCCTTGCGAATGTATGCAGTAATCTGCTCGGACGCCTTCCGGATCTGATCATCGGAGAAGTGGATCCCTCTCCACTAGCACTCACACGGAGATCCTTTCCACGATATTGTGCGTAACGCGCCGGCGTCCGCGGTCATAGATCTGAGTGGTCTTGGTCTTGGCGTGGCCGGCCAGATACTGCACGTCCTCCAACGACACGTCTTGGAAGAGCAGGTCGGTCACGACCAGGACCCGGAAGCTGAGCGGGCTGAAAATCGGAGGCTTGTCGGCATCATTCAGCCGCCGCTGAGCAGGCGGCGCATGTCATTGGCCGCCAGGGGGCCGTCGGATAGCGCCTTCCGGTTGCCAAGGGCCTCCCGGAACAGAAGGGTCTCTTTCGGGGCAGCCTCGATCCCGGCTGCCTCCAGATATTCTCCGAATCGCCAGTGTCTACCGAAATAGAGCCGGCGTGAAGCTAAATCGCTTCCTGCCCGAGTCGTAGCCTCCCACCTCAATCGCCTCCTCAACAAATCGCTTCTCCTCCCGCCGGGTCAGGTGGATGACCATGGCGATCCCGTCGACCACATTTCTGCAGGTCACTTCCCAGGGAAGCGCGCCGCTGTCCTGCATGGCGCAGTTGGCCAAGCGTGAGAGGGCCGACTCGGCGTTATTGGCGTGGATGGTTGTAAGCGAACCCCCGTGGCCGGTGTTGAGGGCCTGTAGCAGGTCAGCGGCTTCTCCTCCTCTGACTTCTCCGACGACGATGTGATCCGGCCGGTGGCGAAGAGCGTGGCGGACCAGGTCGCGGATGGTCAACCTTGCCTTGCCGTTGTGTGCGCTGAGCTGGCCAGCCTCGAAGCGGAGGCTGTTGAGACGGGTGATTTTGAGTTCGAGGGTGTCCTCGATCGAGACGACGCGGTCGTCTTGAGGATGCAGTTCGATCAGGGCGTTGAGGAGAGTGGTTTTTACGGATCCGGTACCTCCGGAGACCAGAATGTTACGGCGGGAACGAAGCAGTTCCTGAGCCTTGGTAAGGACGGCACGGGGGTCGGAGCCCGGTGCCGGGAAGTGCTGGTAATGCCAGTTGGCGGCCGTTGCGGCCGCTGCGGATACCAGCAGGACCGCAGACCAGGGCCTGACGAAGCGAAGAGGGAATCGAATACAGCGATGAAGCAAGCGGCCGAGCCGGCCGCCGAGGTTGGTGCGCAGGAAACTGGATGCAGCAAAGAGAAGAGAAAGGGCGAGGGCGACGCCTGGAGCGGCGAAGTAAGCGGCCTCGACGCCGACCCGCAAGGCCGGGTAGCGAGGAGAAATTAAATCTTCGGGGAGAGGGAAGTGAGAGCTCCAGAGATAGGAGCCGCTGAGGGCGCAGCCGATCAAGGGAAAGAAGACCCGGACAGCCCTGGCGGCCTAGGGCCGCGAGGATCCCCCAATTTGAGCGCCCAATGTTCACAGTGAAGTCCTTGCGCCCCGAAGGGCGCCCAATAGCCTTCCCGCAGGGAATCCTGTCTTAAAACGGTCTGATTGTCCAACCAAGTCCCATAGTGTACATAACTAACTTATATCCAATCAGTTATGAGCATGACTGAGCCTCCGTCCATTCCCATGGCGTTCCGCACCATACTCTTGCATCTGTTGGATTCCGGGGAGTATAATGGTGGGTATGACGCTCCCCCGACGCCCTCCGCAACGCAAGCCCCGCAGCCAGCATCCCGACAATGCCCTCACGCCCCTCTTTGTCCGCAATGTGAGCCGGTCCGGACGCTATTGTGACGGCCAGGGCCTCTATCTCGAGGTCCGTCCCTCAGGCAGCCGGGGCTGGATCCAGCGCCTCACCATCCGGGGCCGCCGCGCCGAGCTTGGCCTGGGCGGATTCCCCCTGGTTTCGCTGAAGGAAGCCCGGGAAAAGGCCTTCGCCAACCGGAAGCTGGCCCGCGAGGGCGGCGATCCCCTCTCGGAGAAGCGGCGCGTAGAGTCGACGCCCACCTTCGCTGAGGCGACCCGCCAGGTCTGGAAGCAACTGCGGCCGGGCTGGCGCTCGCCTCAGCATGCTCAGCTCTGGCTGAGCAGCCTGAAGCGCTACGCCCTGCCTCGCATCGGAGGGATGCCGGTTTCGGAAGTGACCAGCGCCGACGTGATCGGGATTCTGGCCCCGATCTGGCACGAGACGCCGCCCACGGCCCGGAAGCTGCGCCAGCGCGTCCGGGCGGTCATGGAGTGGGCGGTGGCGATGGATCTGCGGCCCGACAACCCCTGCGACCGGATCGGTCCGGTGCTGGGA
>JAPVWS010000516.1 GCA_027493295.1 Candidatus Versatilivorator vitaminiformans
ATCCGGGTCCTGGGGATCGACGGCGGGATAGGCCGGCTCCATGTTCCGGTCGGACAGGGGAAAGCTCCGAACCCTGGTTTCGGGAACGAACTCGGCCCGTACCAGTCCCCGAATGGAGGCAGAGCCCCGCCGGGCCACCGGAGCGTACAGCCTCAGACGGTTGGAAAGCCGGGGCACGTCGAACTGCCAGCCCAGCCAGGCCAGGCTGAAACCGTGGTCCAGCGGCAGCGCGTCTCCGAACTCGGTCGGGGTGGTCAGTTCCCGGGAGGAAGTCGCCCGGCTGAACATGCCCAGCATCCCCTTGCGGCCTCGATTGCAGACCTCGTAGAGGACGGTCCCGTTTCCCTTGCCGGGATGGGTGGGCCGGATGAGATAGAAGTCGGAGGAGAACTCCACCTTGCCTCGCCGGTTGCGAGGCGCCAGCTCGATGTCGCAGATGATCCGGTTCTGTTCCAGCCGGGGGTCGACTTCGAAGAAAACCCTTCCGTGGATCTTCTCGTAGGTGCCGGCCGCACCGAAGCTGCGGCCGTGCAGGACCTCCGAGCGGCCCTGCACTTCCACGCCGACCACCGCCGCGGAAGCAAGCTGTCCCAGAAGCAGCCAAAGACCGAATACGCGGAAAGCCATGCCGTGATCTTAGTACAGCCGCCGGTCTCTTTCCATCGCTTTCGGATCAGTGCCGAGGGGCGCCGTAAGGGAAGATGAACCACGAATGGACACGTCGGGTGGGACTTGACGAAAAATGCTGTCTAACCACAAAAGGCACAAAAAGCACAAAAGTCATGATTTGTGTTTTTGTGCCTTTTGTGGCCATTCGCGGTGAACGTCCCGTTGCCGAATTTTGCAAGAGTCTCAACTCACCAGTCGGACAATTGGTGTTCGTTTGTGTCCATTCGTGGTTCGTCGTTCCCCTGCGTGGATTTCTCTTTCCGGTCCCTCGTGGTTACTCCTTCAGTTGTCCTGCGCATGCAAATCCCGGAGGATCAGGGTTGGACTTTTGGGTCGGGTTGGAGACAATAGAGGGCCCATGCCCAAATCCGCATTCCTGCTTCTGCTGCTGGCGGCGCTTTTGGCAGGCTGCGCCTCGGACCCGGACCTGCCGGCGTCTCCCGATGACCGGGTGGCCGCGCTGAAGGAGCGAGTCCGGGAACTCTACCAGCAAGCCCGGGATTCGGGGCAGAAGGTTCCCAAGGATGCCCTGGAGTGGGCCAGGCAGGATCTGCACCGGATCGGCGACTGGGAATACAGGATCGTGGACCTGCCGCGGGAAGACGCCCAATCCCGGCAGGCACGGCTCAATGAACTGGGCTCCGAGCGCTGGGAAGCGTTCTGGATGGAACCTGCCGGGGACGGCGTGCGGGTCTACCTGAAGCGCCGCTCCAAGAGCTGGCTGGAGAGACTTCCTCTCTCGGAGTTGCGGCGGCTCCTTCCTTCCGGCGGAGGGGGTGGAGAGTAGTTGAAAGTCGTCCCGCCGAAGTAGGGGTTCCAGAGGTGGGAAATGGCTCCGCAGGCGCTGCCGGGGCGGCGGGTGCGCCAAAAGAGGTTCCCGTCAGGCGGCAAGTGTTTTTAAGGAGATTCTGCAATGGCACGATTCTGGTTCGGGATGGGCTGTCTGATGGTAGGTCTGGCGGTTGCGGCCGGCGCTTTTGGCGCCCATGTGCTCAAACAGCGACTCTCCGCCGACCTGCTCGAGATTTTTGAAGTCGGAGCCCGCTACCAGGTGTATCACGGCCTGGGCCTGGTGGCGCTGGCCCTGGCCATGGACCGGTGGGGCGGCACCCTTTTTCAGTGGACCGGCGGCCTCTGGTTGGCCGGCATCGTTCTATTTTCCGGAAGTCTCTACGCGCTGAGCCTCACCGGAATTCGAGGCCTGGGAGCCATAACCCCTTTGGGAGGCCTCTGTTTCCTGGTGGGTTGGGGCTTGCTGGTCTGGGAAGCCTGGAGAAAACTGGCTTGATTGCCGGCGTGGTGTGCTCCCTGCGCGGGAGTGGTTTTCGATAGGGTGCGAGCATGGCAAGAAGCAGCGCCGCCACGGTCGAGGAGTACCTGCAGGAGCTTCCCGAGGAGCGTGCGGAGGCCCTGAGGGTCGTGCGACAGGTGATTCTGGACCATCTGCCCCCGGGCTACGTCGAGTCCATGAACTGGGGCATGATCTGCTACGAGGTTCCGCTGGCGCGCTGTCCCGATACCTACAACAAGCAGCCGCTGATGTTTGCCGGACTGGCTTCGCAGAAGCACCACATGGGGCTCTACCTGATGTGCGTTTACAGCCACCAGGGCTCCAGGGCAGAGTTTGAAGAGAAGTTCAGGGCCAGCGGCAAGAGACTGGATATGGGCAAGTCCTGCGTGCGTTTCAAGAAGCTGGAGGACCTGCCCCTGGAGGTGATCGGAGAAACCGTCGCCGCAACCTCGGTAGAGGAGTATATTCAGTTGTACCGGGACTCGCGACGGAAGTAGGGCATCGGGCCGACGTTGGGTGGGTCAAAATGCAGTCCTTGACCGCCCGGCCGCGGCCGCCTGGATCGTTGATGCGTACGACCCTGTGTGAGCGCGAGAGGGGTTGGGACAAATCCCCGAACAGGGTGGGAGTCATCTGTGACTTGTTGCTGAATTGGAGGTTCATTGCCATGATCAAGAAACGGACTGATGCTGCCGAAGACCGGTGCCGCCGGTCGGCCAAGGGCCGACGAGCCCTGGGTGCATTGACCGCGGCCGGGCTGCTTGCCGGCCTGGTTCTGGTTCCCGTAGAGAGCCACCAGGCGGCGGATGGGGAATTCAAGCTGTCTCCCGAACACATCGCCGCGGTCAAGGCCAAGCGGAGAATCGTGGTCAACCATCCGGCCGACGGCCTGCTGGCCGCGATCCAGCGCCAGGTGAGCATCGAGAATCTGATGACCTACGAGCTGGGTTTCACCGATGAGCCCGGCAGCCAGATCGACGGGCAGTGGTGGTGCCTGGACCAGTTGTTCCCCATGAAGGCCCGGCCCATGACCGCCCGGGACAGCCCCCTGGCCAAGGGCCCCTACATGGGCGGCAACGTCGAGACCATCTATCGATGGGCCGATGAGGGGATCAATATCGCCAAGGTCTACCTGGAGGAAACCAAGAAGCGCGGGATCGAGTGCTTCTATTCCTACCGGATCAGCGACGGCACCAGCCACACCGAGTTCGGCAAGGAATTCGCCGAGGCTCACCCCGACTGGGTGGTGAAGGATGAATGGGGCAACGCCAAGTGGAATTTCGCCGTCCCGGAGGCGCGAGCCCGCAAGTTGAGCGTTCTGCGGGAGTTGGTCGAGGATTACGATTTCGACGGCCTGGAGGTGGACTTCGCCCGCGGACCCAGCAATCTGCCTGCCGGTCGGATGTGGGCCAACCGAAGGGCGATCAGCCAATTCCTGCGCGACCTGAGGGCCATCACCCTCAAGGTGGAGGAGCGGCGCGGCCGCCCCTTCCTGCTGGCGGCCCGGATCCCCGACACCCTGGTGGGCTGCCATTTCGACGGTCTGGACGTGGCGACCTGGGTTCGGCAAAACCTGGTTGACATCCTGGTCCTGGGAGTGCGGTCCCTTGAGCTCGAGATCGAGCGTTTCCGCCACCTGGTCGGGGACAAGCCGATCAAGATTTACGCCACCCTGGACGACCATCACTGTTCCGACGGCTACTCCTGGCCTCCCATCGAGGTCATGCGGGGTGTGGCGGCCAACTGGTGGCAGCAGGGCATCGACAGTCTGCAGGCCTTCAATTGGGGCACCGCCTCTCCGGAAGTCAGGAAAAAGACGGGGATGTTCGTCCATCAGGCCTATTTCGACGACTCCGATCGAATCCAGATCTACCAGCAGGCCTACAAGGAACTGGGCAGCCCCGAAACCCTGCGATTCCTGGACAAGACCTTCGTGGTCCAGCGCAGGGGCGGGGGCGGCTCCGGGGGACCCAACGTTCACGAGTGGAAGACACCGCGCTTTGCCTACCAGAACACCAACATGCTGGCCCAGTTGCCGGCGACTCTGAGCAATTCCGGAAGGGTGGACACCCTGTTGAAACTGCGGGTCGGAGACCGCCTCTCCGACCATGTCGCCCAGATCGGGGATCTGACCCTGGCGCTGCTGCTGTCGGACCCCGGGACCGGCAATCTGTCTGAGGAACAGACCATCGGCAAGGCGCCCGTCAATCCCTTCTGGACCATCCCGCAGTTGCACACCTCACCTCCCAGGGCGGGGATCGAAACCCGCACGGAAGTGCGGGTGAACGGGGTGCTCGTGGGCGAAGGCAGGGTGGAGGAGGGTTGGGTGGTCTTCAGCCCCGATCCCGATCTGTTTGCCGTGGGGGAAAACCTGGTCGGCATACTGGTGAAGGGCCGCAAGGCGGATGATCCGGCCATGACGCTGGAGAAAGTCGAGGTTCGGGTCGATTATCTTCCGCGGCGCCAGGTGGCGGCGGCCGGGACGGCCGGAGGGGTTCAGTAGCCGTGCGGAAACCTGCCGGGGTTTTTCAACCGGGTCCGGTCAGGGAGGGGAAATGAAAAGCGACGACCTGACGCAATCGGTCAGCAGGCGCGAGTTTCTGGAATCCACCGGCCGCTGTGCGGCAGCGCTGGGTCTGGTCGGCGCCACGTTGGCTCCAGGGTGCCGTTCCGAGGAGGAGCCGTCGACTTCCGTGCGGCTGCCGGTGGTCGACACCCACATGCACGTCTGGGCCAACGATCCCGTCCGCTATCCCTTCCCGCACCCCTACATTCCCGACTTCAAATACGCCGACATTCCCGCCGAAGGCACCACCGAGATGCTCATCGAGGACATGGACCGCAACGGCGTGACTCACAGCATCCTGGTGCAGGTAATCTACCACGGGTGGGACAATTCCTACGTGGCCGACAGCCTCAAGGCTCACCCGGACCGCGTTCGGGCCCATGGCCTCATCGACCCCACCGACCCCAAGGTGGCCGACCGACTCGAGTATTGGGTCAAGGAGCATGGTTTTTCGGGAATGCGTTTCAGCCCGATCTACTACCTCGACGGCGCCAAGGGGGGCGATGGGTGGCTCAACCATCCCGATACCGACAAGCTCTGGAAGAGGGCCGCCCAACTGGATGCGGTCTTCAACTTCTATATTTCCACCCGGCAGCTCCCCAAGCTGGAAGAGATGGTAAGCCGCCATCCGGAGGTGAAGGTCTGCGTCGATCATCTCTCCCAGATCGATCTGACCGTGGAGGATCCCACCCCGGAGTTCAAGAAACTGCTGGCCTTGTCCAAGTACCCCAACGTCTGGGTCAAGGTCTCCGAGCTCACCTCGGTTTCCGGCGCCGGCTATCCGTTCCGGGAAGCCTTCTCCTGGGTGCGACGGGTCTACGAGGAGTTCGGAGCAGACCGGTTGCTGTGGGGGACGGGGTACCCGGGCGCCTCTCGAGCTGCCTACGAGCGGCCCACCCTGGCCAGGGAGCTAGCCCTGGTCCGGGAGGAGATGACTTTCTTCAGTCCGGAGGATGTCGAGAAGATCCTGGGGCTGAATGCGGCCCGTGTCTGGAACCTGTCGGCCTGATCCCGGGGGGCAGGTAAGTAAAAGAGTAATCCACGAAGGCGCGAAGGACAACGAAGGGAGACGAAGGAAGACCAAGGGAAAGATGAGCTTTTTGCAAAATTCCCAACGAGGCAGGTTATCTGGCCGGTATACCTGAGGTTTTGCCTTTTTCAATTTCGGGTGCGACCCGGTGAAAAATGCTGTCCAACCACAAAAGGCACAAAAGTCACAATTTATGTTTTTGTGCCTTTTGTGGCCATTTCCGGTAAGCGTCCCGCTGCCGAATTTTGCAAAAGGCTCAGATGAGATTCTTCACCGGTATGCGGCGGCAAGGATTACAAACGTAGCCCCGCGGGGAGGCAAGGGATGTCGAGTTCCAATTGTTTGAGAAGCGTTCTGGCGCTGGCGGTTCTGTTGGCGGTCGCTCCGCAGGCCTTGGGCGGGGACAAGGTCTCGCCCAAGGAAGAGTGGGTGGCCACCCTGTTCAGTCGTTACAGCGTCCGGACCGACATCACCTACCTGGTGGCCGACAACTGGGAGTCCAAGCTGGATGTCTACCGGCCGTGGAGGGCGACGTCGCCAACTCCCACGGTGGTCTACATTCATGGCGGGGGCTGGGTCGCGGGCGACAAGAGTGTCCGCCCGCTTTATTTCCTGCCCTATCTGGAGATGGGCTGGGCCGTGGTCAACGTGGGATACCGGCTGGCCAAGGTCTCTCTGGCGCCGGCTGCCGTGGAGGACACCCGCTGTGCCCTGCGCTGGGTCATCCGGAACGCCGAGAAATACAACTTCGACACCGACAAGATCGTGCTCACCGGAAGGTCGGCGGGCGGC
>JAPVWS010000517.1 GCA_027493295.1 Candidatus Versatilivorator vitaminiformans
GGGGGCCGATCTGGTCCTGTTCCCCGAGTTGGTGGTGCACGGGCACAACGATCCCAATACCTGGTACGCGGCCGAGCCCGTGCCCGACGGGCCCAGCGTCGAACACCTGTGTCTGCTGGCTCAGGCCCTGGATCTGCACCTCAGCGTAGGCCTCAGCGAAAAGGAACGCGACATCGTCTACAACACCCAGGTGCTGGTGGGCCCCAAGGGCTACATCGGGGCCCAGAGAAAGATTCACCTCTCCCGGGACGAAGTCATCCACTACGAGGGCGGCACGGAGATGCTCGTCTTCGACATCGGCAAGTGCCGGGTGGGCACGATCATCTGTTACGACAACTCACTGCCCGAGGTCCCCCGGATTCTGGCTTTGAAGGGAGCCGACGTGCTGCTGATGCCCCACGCCGCCCGCTTGAAGACGTGGACCGACGATCCGGAATCGGAGAAAGAGGCGGCCTCCTATTCTGGACGGTACTTCCACATGATCGCTTCCGCCCGAGCCTACGAGAACAGTTGCTACACCGTGCTCTGCAACCAGGCCGGACGAGCCGGCATCGTCGACACCTACCCCAAGGACAGCCCCAATCAACCCAACCACGCCGGCGGCTGCATCGTGGTGGACCCGCTGGGCGAGGTTACTGCCAGGACCTCATTCGAAAAGATCGAGGAGGAAATGGTGGTGGCCGATCTGCTGCCGGAGAAGCTCTGGGAAGCCCGCAGCCAACCCAACTACACCCTGCGCCAGAGACGCCCCGAGCTGTTCGACGCTTTGGTGGAGTAACGGCAGTGGTCAGTGGTTAGACAAGCTTGAGGATCGAGGTTTTTCTGTTCGAGCCCTGAGACAGGGGTTTCTACATGATAGAATAAGCTGCATGAATACGGACACCATCGCTATCATCGTAGCAATTCTGGGAGTCGGCTTGGCCCTCTGGCGGGCAATTGCCACCATCCGCCACGACGTAGACTCCCGACACAAGGACCTGCGACAGGATCTGGCCGAAATCCGCCAGGAACTGCGCGCCTTGCATTCCCGCATCGACGCCCTCTATCAGGCCCTGTTCAGCCGCAAAGACCCCGCCGCTTAGCCCAAGCCAAGCATCGCCTTGGGACTGGTTTTCGAGGCTACGGTGGCACCACCGTCTCCTGGAAGTACGGCTATCGGTTTACCCCTTTTCTAACCAAAGTCTCAAGAAATCGAGCGACACTCCTCAACTGCCTTTCATCTTCAGGAGACAACCCCTCGGGGTCAAAATGCATGACGTCGTTCCGTATTCTTCTCACGGTCCCAAGATGTTCAACGAACTCCCCGCGGTCGACAGCCAGATTCAGCCTTTCCCAGTACTCCGGTTTGCTCAGGAGTCGGCAGTACCCGCCAAAAGTCAGGTCTGCCGAACCGGAAATATCTCGCCGGCCTTCACCTTCGGATGTCAACTGCATTTCTTCAACGGTGAACTGTCCATGAATCAACTGGCGCAAGTGTCCCTCTATTTCGCCGATGAGCAGGAACGGGCCAGCTAGATGCATGAACTGTTCGGAAAGGTCGGTTGCCGTCACTATGCCGGTTACAGAATTATCCTTGCCTCGTACCAACGAGTATCCGTGTTTTGCAATGGAGCCAATAGCCTCATAAAGAGGAGCGTCAATCGAGATTGGTTCCACCGGCTCTTCCATGCAATCACGGACCCGCTCGCACGGCTCTCCCAATGAAAAGCTCGTGCCTATTGATTTCCAACTGATGATCCCCTTTACAGTGCTTTTGCCCGTGATCACAGGTAGCTGAGAAAAATCATTCAACTGCATTTTGGTTGTGGCCACTTTGAGCGGTTCATCCGGAGCAACACTCATAGGCTTTTTGTTTGCCGCTGTAAGGGTTCCGATGCGATGGACAGGATCTTCAAGACCTCCGGACGGTGAGCCACCTGCAGTTTGAATCTCAATCGTCGAATCAATATAGGCGAATTCGAAATCAGGGACGGTCCTGAGCTGCAACGCCTCCATTTTGTTTCGGATACGACTTACAAGCCATGAACCTCGCCTGCGGTTTCCGTACCAGCCGATAAATTCACGAACGGTCAACTTTAATGATCTGGGCGCCGCGCCTTTTTCGATATCCTGTTCTATTTCCTTGGCCAGTCTTTCAAGCCTTTCATTGCCGCTACCCATTTCAAGACTCCTTACGCCGTGTACTGTTCGTCTGGTCCGGAGGCACTGGCCTCATCGAACGACCTTGTACCAACGGTTAGCCAACTTACATTGCACAAATCCAACGAGCCTCGAGTCACCACCACTCTCTCGTCTGCGGATTTCTTGTCACTCCCTTCCCAACCCTTGGCCGGATCCCTCTTGAGCCTTCTCCGACCCCTTGGTGGCCCTTCGTCGTCCTTCGCGTCCCTTCGTGGATAACTCTTTTGGCAAGCTGCCCGCATTACGGCATCAGCATCCCGCCGTTGACTTCCAGAATTTGTCCGGTGATGAAGGAAGCGTCCGCGCTGGCCAGGAAGAGGGCCGCCCCCACGCAATCTTCCGGCTGGCCGTCGCGGCCCAGGGGGATGCGCTGGATCAGGCCCCGGTAGACCTCCGGAGGGGTCCGCTGCTGGTGGATGCGGGTCCAGATGACGCCCGGA
>JAPVWS010000518.1 GCA_027493295.1 Candidatus Versatilivorator vitaminiformans
CTGTCCCACCCGGGTGGCGCGCATGACGAAACTGCCGGTCTGATTCATGGTGCCGCCGGTCACCGGGTTGGCGGGAAGCTTCTGGACCGGCAGGGGCTCGCCGGTGAGCATGGATTCATCCACCGAGCTGGCGCCCTCCAGGACCACTCCGTCCACCGGGATGCGCTCCCCGGGTCGAACCCGTAGCTTGGCATCTACCGAGACGCGGTCCAGGGAGACCTCCTCCTCGGTTCCGTCCTCGCGCAACCGGCGTGCGGTTTCGGGGGCCAGCCTCAGGAGCGAACGGATGGCGCTGCCGGTCCGCTGCCGGGCCCGAAGCTCCAGAACCTGTCCCAGCAGCACCAGGGTGGTGATGACGGCCGCCGCTTCGAAATAGACGGGAACGGTTCCGTCGGGACCCCTGAAAGCGTCCGGGAACAGGGAGGGGGTCAGGGTGGCCGCCAGGCTGTAGAGGTAGCTGGTCCCCGTGCCCAATCCGATCAGGGTAAACATGTTGGGGCTGAGGTGGAGCAGGGAGGCCCACCCTCGCTGCAGCAGCGGCCATCCACCCCAGAGAACCACCGGCGCCGCCAGCAGGCATTGAATCCAGGTCGATGCCCCGGTCAGCCAGTGCGGCTGCAGCAAGCTGCCCCCGACCATCTCCGACATGGCCAGCAGAAAGATGGGGAGCGTCAGAACCAGGCTGATCCTGAAGCGGCGGCTCATGTCGGACAGCTCCGGATTGTCGGGGTCGTCCAGGCCGACCGCTCGGGGTTCCAGGGCCATGCCGCAGAGGGGACAGGCTCCGGGTTGATCGCTCAAGACCTCGGGATGCATGGGGCAGGTGTAGCTCGCCGGCTGCCGGCCGTGTTCCTCCGATTCCGGTGTTCCACTCCCCGAGGCCGGGACAGCGGGGGTCTCCAGCCTGCCCAGGTATCGATCAGGGTCGGACTCGAATTGGACCCGGCAGTGCGAGCGGCAAAAGTAGTAGGTCTGGTCGCGGAACCGGTATGAATCGGCGGCGGCCTTGGGGTCGACCCACATGCCGCACACCGGGTCCCGCACGGTCTCGGGATTGGGCTGTGACGAACCGTGGCCGTGCGGCTCGCCCGAGTCCGGCAGGATATTAAATTCGGGAGGGTCCATGGCTTGTCAGCCTCGGTAGCTTCCACTTGCTATTCTACACGCCCACGCGGGTTTTGCAGGTCTCCGGGAACTCCTCCGCATTGGCGGCAGCCTCGGGTCTGTTGATTGACTCGGTTGGAATTATGCTATTGTTCCGTCGAGTTGGCTGATCCCGAGAGCTGCCGGGTCGATCAAGGAGTCCCTGGTGCACAGGCGGGTTATCTCGCACCCTCATCGGCGCTTCTGGAAAACGGCGGTTGCCTTGGTCGGCCTGCTGCTGCTGGGTGCGGCGGGGTTCTGGCTGCTGGAGGACATGGAGGTACTGGATGCCCTCTACATGGCCGTGATCACCTTGAGCACGGTCGGCTTCGGCGAAGTCCGGCCCCTGTCGGCGGGTGGCAAGCTCTTCACTATCGTGCTCATTCTGGGAGCCGGCTGGCTGGCCATGTACCTGCTGAGCGGCATGGCCGATTTTCTGCTCTCCGGCGAAGGACGGGCCTACCTGCAAAAACGACGCTTGCTCCGAATGTTGGACAAACTCTCCGATCACGTCATCGTTTGCGGCTACGGACGGGTGGGGCGCCACGTGGCTCAGGAACTGGCCCACCAAGGCCTCCCCTTCGTTGTGATCGATCCCTCGCCCGAGAAAGTCGGCCAAGTCAGCCAATCCGGTTTCCCGGCGCTCCAGGGGGACGGGGCCAACGAGGCTCTTCTGGCTCAAGCCGGAATCGAGCGGGCCCGCGGTCTGCTGGTGGCTGCCGATTCCGACGCCCAGAACGTGTTCATCGTGCTCAGTGCGCGCAGCGTCAGGTCGGACCTCCTGATCGTGGCTCGGGCCATCGACGAGCAGTCGGAGAGCAAGCTGGTGAAAGCCGGCGCCAATCGGGTGATCCTGCCCTATCAATTCAGCGGCCGCAGGATGGTCACCATGCTGATCCGGCCCGAGGTGGCAAACTTCCTGGATGAAGTGGCCTACGGGGGCGGTCTCGAGCTCTTCATGGAGCAATTCCAGCTCGCCCCCGACTCGCCCCTGGTGGGCCAGACGCTGGAGCAGTGCCGGTGGCGCGCCCGCTTCGGCGTCACCGTTCTGGCCTGCAAGCTGGCCGATGGCGGGATCAACGCCAGTCCCACCGCCGACACCCAATTGACCGCCGGTCTCAGGATGATTGTTCTTGGAACCCGGGAACAGCTCCGAAACCTGCCTGAACTGGCCCAGGGAAAACTCAAGGCTTTTTAGCTATCCGGAATACCGGCTCCTGATTCGAGGGATCAGGTACTCGCTGAAGGCGGCCGCCTTGTCGTAGCGGGGCGCCCAGCCCCAATCGGTGCGGGCTGCCGAATCGTCCACTTCGGCCGGCCAGGAATCCACGATGGCCTGACGCTTTCGATCGGGCTTGAAGTCGATCTCCGCCTGAGGCCACTCTTTGAGGATGCGTTGGTGTATTTCCTCCGCAGTCATGCTGAAGCTGCTGACGTTGTACTCGGTTTGACGGAGCGTTTCCCGCGGCGCCTGTTGGAATTGCAGCAGGGCGTTGATGGCGTCCGGCATGACAATGAAAGGGAGGCGGGTGTCGGGGACTACGAAACAGCCGTACCTCTGGCCGCTGGCGGCGGCATGGATCATTTCCGGAGCATAGTCGGTAGTGCCGCCGCTGGGCAGGGTGGCAGCGCTGATGAGCCCGGGAAAGCGGATGCAACGGAAGTCGATGCCGTGGCCCGATGAATCGGCCGCCAACTGCCGGTAGTGGTTGGCGTAATAGCGCCCCAGATGCTCGCAGTAGAGCTTGTTGCACCCATACATGGTGGTGGGGAAGTTCCACTCGGTTTCCCGGACCTTGCCGGTGCGTTGCTTGACAGTCCGGTCGGGGAGTCCGTAGGCGGCGATGGAGCTGGGGAACATGAATTTCACCGGGCGGCCGTGCCAGTGAGACTGCTCGACGGCCATCTGGAGCAGTCTCAGCGTGCCGCCCGCGTTGACCCGGTGGGCTGCGTCGGGGGTGAACTCGGCCCGCGTGGACAGCAGAGCCGCCAGATGATAGACGGTGTGGATCTCGTATTCGCTCTGCATCCGCTCCAGCAGCCTCTCGTCCAGAATGTCTCCGTTGACGCAGGCCCTGCATTGGCTTCCGATCCGTTTGTCGATGGGCCGGATATCCAGGGCGACCAGGTCCTGGATGCCTTCCTCGGCCAGGCGTCCAATGAGCCCATGCCCCATTTCACCGCTGGCTCCGGTGATCAGGGTGGCGGTCTGTCTCATCGGTTCACGCTCCCGTTCCTGTCCTTGCCGTCGTTGGCAGCGAGTCAAGGACCTTCAGCGACCTCGCCGGACTCGACTATTTTATGGTAGCGGTTGATCCCGAGTCCGGATATCCTCTGGACTTTCCCGCTGGGCCAACGGATCTCGAGGCTGCACTCTTCCTCCACAGGTTCTCCCAGTCCAAAGACCACGCGTTTGTCATGGGAGGCCAGGAAACTGGCCCCGCCGGTCGCCCACTTGGTGAAACGCTTGTCACCCGACTGCAACGACAGCTTGCTGCCGATAGCGTCCCGGTTGCTGAGGGTTCCCTGCAGCTCGAATCCGATCCAGGCCCCTTCCTGTCCGACATTGTTCCGTAACAGCACCGGCCTCTCGTTCAGCCGGACAAAGACCACATCCATGTCCCCATCATTGTCGTAGTCCCCTGTCGCCATCCCCCTGGCGGAGTGCCTGGTCCGGAAAACCGGTCCCGCTTGGGAAGCCATGTTGCGGAATTTCAGGTCCCCGACGTTGGCCAGTAGCAGGGGAAGCTGGCGGTAGCGGATATCCCTGCGGGAAAGCTCGATGGTTTGGCTCACGTGGCCGTTGACAATCACCAGGTCCAGGTCGCTGTCATTGTCGTAGTCGATGAAGCGGGCGCCCCAGCCCACGAACGGCCGAGTGAAGCCGGCCAGCCCGGAGGGCCGGGTCCACTCGCGGTAGAGCAGTTGCGGGGTGCTTAAATAGAGAGCATGGTATTCGTCATGGAAGTTGGTCACAATGAAATCGGGGCGGCCGTCTCCATTGAGATCGGCGGCGTCCACTCCCATGCCGGCCCGTGCTTCGCCGTTGACGCTGTAGGCGATTTCCGCATCGAATCCGCGATCCTCGAAGGAACCATTCCTGCGGTTCAGCAGCAGCAGGTCGGGCGAGGCGTCCCCGGCCACGAACAGGTCGTCCCAGCCGTCGTCGTCGATGTCCACGCTGACGACTCCGAAGGCCCGCCCCAGGTGCCGGGCCACTCCCGACGAACGGCTCACGTCAATGAAGGCGCCGGCGCCGTTGTTGCGATAGAGCCTGGGGCGCCGTGGAGGGTAGGCCCGCTGCGAACAGTATTCGGGCTTGCCGGCAAAGTTGCAGGGACGGGGGTGGGCAAAGGACAACTCGGCATAGTTGCAAACGAAGAGGTCCAGGTGCCGGTCGCGGTCGAAATCGAACCAGACTGCGCTGGCACCCCATTCTCCGGCATTCTCCAGGCCTGCCCCTTGGGTGACTTCGCGGAAGGTGCCGTCGCCCTGATTGCGAAACAGGGCGCTGGAGGGAAAGCCGGTGACATACAGGTCCTGAAAGCCGTCATTGTCGTAGTCGGCGGCGGCCGCCCCCATTCCAAAGAAGGGCACTTCTGCAACCCCGGCGCTCTCGGCGACATCCTCGAACCTGCCGTTTCCGAGGTTGCGGTAGAGAGCATTCCGGACAGGTGACGGACTCTTGCCTTTCGGGGTTTCACCGCCGTTGACGAAAAAGATGTCCAGCCAGCCGTCGCTGTCAAAGTCCAGAAAGGCGACTCCGCCGCAGGAGGCTTCAATGAGAAAGCGGTCCTGAGACTGGCCGTTGAAATGTTTCCAGGTGATGCCGGCCTGGACGGAAACGTCGGTGAAGAGTTCCGGGGGAGATTCTTTGGCAGGCTCGGACCATAGACCCCAGGAGGGGGCCAGGAGGAGGGCTGCAACGATTAGGGCCAGAAATCGGGGCATGGAAAAAGGAGGGAAGTCAGCCGTTGATCGTGCTTTCCAGCGCTTCGGCGCAGTATGCATTAAGACTCTTGCCTTCTTTCATGGCCGCCAACGCCAGGCTTTCATGCAACTCTCGACCCAGCCGAAGGTTGAACTTGCCCGAGTACTTCTTTCCTGCCAACCCGGGAGGGAGCGTTTCCTGGTCCTTTTCCGAAATTTCTATCCATTCCTCGATGACAGCACACAGTTCAGCAAAAACCTTTTGTTCGTTCTTTCCGTGCACACCACCGAACATGAGTTCGGGGCACCGACCCACATAGCATTGGTCTTCCTCGGACCACTCCACGATCTTTCGATATTGAGTTGATTTTTTCATTCCCACACCTTGGCAATGGCTGCTTTCACCGCCTTTTCCTGGTACGGCTTGGCGTCCAAACCGAGTGAACCACTAATCGTTATCCGCATACCCTTGGGATGGCTAAAGTTTCGATGACTGCCCTTACCACCACGATTCCGGAATCCGGCAGCATTGAGGCGTTGGATTAGTTCGCGGACTTTTGGGGGCACTTCGATATGATACTACATTAGTACCACTATGGCAATCCTGCTGACGACGCAGATCAACCTGGAGTGTGTTTCATCGGCTGAATCTGTTGGGTCAGGCCGTTTTCTTGGATTCTTCGTATTTTCGCAGAGCTTCCAACGCCTCAAATCGGGTCTTTCGATTCGGCTTGGGGTCCTGGGTAAATGGAATGGCGCGTAACCCTGCAACGTAATCGCCCGGAAGTCTCTGTTGTTCGGCTCCGGCAAGGACCAGATCGTAATACCAGCAATAAGGCATGAGAGCGTCGTCGATCGCGTTTTTCTCTGCGACGTATACAGACGCCGTCATGGTTGTGCCGTCCAGCGAGACAGTTATCTCGTCCCTTCGGTAGCCGTGGCCAACTCCTTCAAAGGCGTCGAGTATGCTCATCTGAGCGTCTTCGACTTCATATAAGACTCCGTGAACCACGTCCCCGTCACATGCGGTCTCGACAATGTTGCATTTCCCGGAGCAATCGGAGCTTTTCTTGTGAAACCGTAGCCGATGACCTCGCAAGGCAAGCGGCCTTGGATTTTTGGCGGAGCACACACGGTCCTGAAGCCTCTCAGTCAACATATTGGAACCGTAGGCGAAATATTTCATGGTTGAGGGGCGCCCAAAGCTCCGACTTACTGAGAAGGCGTTCCCCGGGCTTCCTCGGCAGCCTTGAGCTGACGATATTTCCCGGCCTGTTCCCGGGCTTGCTCCCGGCGTCCCAGTCTCCGGTAGGCTCGGACCAGGCCGTAGCGAAGTTTGCTCTCCCGGGGTGCCAGTTGCACGGCCGATTCGAAATGCCGGGCCGCTTCTTCCGGATTTCCCTGCGCCAGAGCCATCTGACCCAGTTGATAGCGGGGCTCGACCAGGGAGGCATCCAGGTCGAGGGCCTTCCTGAGCAGATCGGCCGAACGGGCTCGGGCCGCTTCATCCCCCGAGTCTCCCGCCTTGGCCAACAGGAGTCCATATTCCTGGTAGAAGGAGGCATTCAGAGGAAACTGCCGGATGCCGCGTTCGAAGGTTTCTCCGGCTTCGCGGGTATCGCCTGCCAGCCTCTGCGACACGCCCTTACCCAGGTGGGCCTTGGCGGAACCGGGATCCAGTTCCAGGGCCCGGGCATAGGACTGTATGGCCTCGCGGGTATAGTCCAGCTTAGCCTGCACGAAACCCCTGGTCTCAAAGAGCCGAGCGGAAGACGGGAGTTTCTCGATGCCCTGGTCGACAGCCTGGAGTGCCAGATGCCATCGTAGCCGAGGTCCTCGGCTGGCATCGAGCCAATAGGCGGACAGGTTTTCATCCGCAAGAAGCCGGACCAGGTCCAGGTAGTTGGATTCCTCAGTCGGACTCCGGCTAATGGCTCTCTGAAAGGCTGCGAGGGCGTCCCCCACCCTTTCCTCTCCCTGGTAGCAGTGGCCGAGAAGATTTTGGATCTTTCCGTTTCCCTGCCCACCGGAGAGGGACTCGAGCAGGGTTTGCCGGCATTCGGCAAACCGGCGCGTGCGGAATTGCACCAGGCCGAGATGGTAGCCGACGGTGACGGGTTGGGGATGACTCGAGACGATGGAGGCGAAGAGTTTTTCGGCGGTTTGGTAGTCTCCCGCATCGCCGGCGATCTGGCCATAGAGCAACCGGGTCTGAGGGTCCACGGATGTATTTTCGGAAATCTCAGCCAGAATCTGGCGAGCCTTGTCTCTTTTTCCCTGCTTGTAGTTGTGGCTGAGGACCGCTGCAAGGGCTTGGGGGTCCTGAAGCGGCAGTTCATCGGATGACCGGGGCAACTCCGGTCCTGCGTCAGGCTCTTCCCTGGATTCCTCGGCCTCCTTCATCCGGCGAAAGGTCTTCAAATGGGACCGCGCCTCCTCGCCCCTCCCGAGGAGGCGATAGGCCCGAGCCAGCAGATAGTGAACCCTGCTCTGATCGGGGTTCAACCTGGCGGCGGTTTCCAGATGGGGGAGCGCCTCGCCGGCCCGATCCCTCTCCAGGGCCAGCCGACCGAGCTGGTAGTGAGCTACGGGAAGAGAGGCATCCAGCTCGACGGCTTTCCGCAGCAGGGCAACAGCCCGTTTCAGGGCGTCGTCGTCCCCGGTATCTCCGGTCTTGAGGAGCATCAGGCCATATTCCTGGTAGTGGGCTCCGTGGGCGGGGAATTGTCGGATACCCTTTTCGAAGGTGGCGGCGGCATCCTCCCGGCTTCCCGCGGTTCTCTGGGCTATGGCCAGCCCCAGGTTGGCCTTGGCCGAGTCCGGATTGATCTCGAGAGCCCGGCGGTAGGATCGTACGGCATCCTCACTGTAGAGCATGGCCGTCTCGGCCAGTCCCTTCATTCGATAGAGACGGTCGGAGCGTGGGATGCGGGCCACTCCCTTTTCGGCAATTCGGATCAGGACTCGCCAAATCTGATGCTCGGCCAGCAACTGCACGGCGTCCAGATAGTGGGACTCCTCGGCCGGTTCCAGGTCCATGGCTTGCTCGAAGGAGGCGACGGCGCTCTGCAGCCGGTTTCGGGCTGCGTGGCAGTGGCCGAGCAGGTTGTAGATGGGTCCGGAGCTGAGGCCCTTGTCGATGGCCTCCAGGAGAGTTTGGCGGCTGCGGTCGATGCTGTCGGACCGAAACTGCATGCGCGCAATCTGGTAGCTCAGCGCCGCGGCGTCTGGATAGGTGGAACGGATGGACAGGAAGAGCTTCTCGGCGGTGGCGAAGTCTTCGGCATTGGCGGCTGTGGTGGCGCAGGCATAGACATCGCCGGGGGGCAATGACCGGTTGAGCGCCATCGATTCCAAAGTAGTCCGGGCCTGATCCCTCTTGGCCAGGGCGTATTGGGCCCTGGCCAAAGCCGCCACCGCTTCGCCCTGGCCGCGCACCCGTTCCGGCACCGACTCCAGCAGCCCTACCGCACGGGCATATTCTCCGGAATTCACCAAAATCATTCCCAGCAGGAACCGGGTGAGCTCGTCGTCGGGAACTCTGGCCAGCACCTGCTCCAGATTGGCCTTGGCTTCTGCAAACCGGCGCCGGGACCACTGGGTCAGCGCCAGGTTGCGGCGAATGGCCACGTTGTCGGGCGCCAGTCTCAAGGCCCGACTGTAGTAGCGGCCGGCTTCCTCCATTCGGTTCTGCATTCCCAGAACCTGGCCCAGCCTGGCCAGATAGGCGGGATTGTGGGGGACCCGGTCCACCGCCCGTCGCAGCTCGGTCTCGGCATTCCGAATGTCGCCGTCCCGAATGAGCCGCAGGGCGTTAGCCAGGTGCAATTCGGCTTGAGCATCCGCCGGGGATGAGTCGGCGGGAAGGGTGGCTGAAGCGAGGACTAGTGTGAGGGCGAGGGAAACCGCCGCGCCGCGCCAATACTGCCTGGCAGCCCCACACCTGTCGGTTTTGCTGGGACTGGTCACCGGGTCAGACCTGGGTTTGAGTTGGGGTAGCAGCCACAAATCCCAGTATAAAAATCGGGCCGATCCGGTGTCAAACCTGTCGACACGCTAAGCTGAGAGTCCCTTGGGGCAAAAAAAAGGCAGCCGGCCGGAGCCGGCTGCCGCTTGCCGCAGGCAAGGATCAGATGCCGATGCGCAGGCGAATCTGAATGTTGCGAGCGCCTCCCAGGCGAAATTGACCGAAGGCCGGGCTGGTGACGTTGGTCGAGCTGGGGCCTCCGCGGTTGGGGTGGTTCAGGATATTGCGAAAGTAGGCTTCCAACTGGAAGTAGGGCCCACGTTCGCCGTAACCCAGATACCAGCGCTTGAAGGCATTGAGGTTGAAGCCCCATGTATAGAACCCCCGCATCATGCCCCGAGGCGCCGTCCCGAAACGGCCGTTGGGAGGAATGGCAAAGCAACCCGCATTCCACTTGAATTGTGTCTCTCCGCCCGAGTTGGGATTGCAGCCGGGCAGCAGGTCAGGCCGTCCGCGGGCTCTGCCGACGTTGGCCGTGTCCACACCGGAGAAGCCCGGCGTGAACCGGGTTCCATTGCGGTCCCTCCATTCCGGAGCGAGGGTCCAGTCGCCGACGATGGCCCGCAGGACCCGGTTCAGGTTGGAGCCGTACCTTTTGTTTTTGCCGAAGGGCAGCGGGTAGACGGCCACGATCCGGGACTCATAGGGAGTAAACCCGTTCTGGTGACCCTTCTCATTGGCGCGATCGTAGGGATCCTCGATGAACAGGCCCACCGTGGACCCGAACAGACCGCCTTGAATATCGTTCAGCGTGTTGAGTCGAGCAATCCAGCCTCTCAGGTAGAGTCCGCTGGAGAATTGACGGGTGATTTCAAATTCGAACCCGTGGTGGCTGGAGGTGCCTCCCAGGTCCAACAGGCCCAACGTGCTGAATCCGGGACCATATGGAAACTGGTCGGGTCGCTCGGCAAAAGGTGTGGTGCCGGGCGCGGGCTGCTGCAGGTTTCGAATGACCGGCCAGTTGGTTCCCTTGGTGCCCACGTAGGAAGTCCGCATGGCAAAGCCGTAGCCCAGCTCCTGCTCGATAGTCAGGTTCCACTGCTGGTCATAGGGCCAGTTGTTCTTTCGCAGATCGGGGTCCATGGCGTAGACGAGCTGTCGTCCCAGGGTTCCGGTCGGCGCAGGGAACCCACGCAGTGTGGTAAATTCCGGCACCCCATTGACAATCTGGTTGGGGCCGAACTCCTCCACCAACTGGTACGGCCCCCGGACTCGACCCGCCAGTAATCCGGCTCGATCGATACCCAACCCGCCCACCGGGAAGCCGGCGGCCTGAGCCGCATGGGTGGCGTAGGGGACACTGTAGATGCCGTAGCCGGTGCGGATCACCATCCCCTCCCGCGGTCGGTAGGCGATACCGATCCGTGGATCTACCAACACGGTCTTGAAATTGACCAGCTTGCTGGGATAGCCCGCCTCACGAGCCGTGACCACCGGTATGGGATAACCCGGGACCACCTGGCGCAAGGCTTTATCGCTGGGCACCACCACCTGTCCGTTGGCCAGATCGAAGTTGTACCAGCGGTCGTCCTTTTCATAAGGTGTGCCGTAGTGCTGGAAGCGAATTCCCAAGTTGAGCGTTAAATCCTGGCGGACTTTCCAGTCGTCCTGCAGAAAGAAGCCGAACTCCCATTGCCGTGCCTCGGCTCGGGGGGTGATGGCTTCGATCTTGGTTCGGAACGGCAATCCCAGCAAGAGGTCGCCGTAGTCGTAACCGGTGAAGTTCCCGGTAAACTCCCAGCGCCCAAACTCGTTGGTGTTGCGATCCCCCTCTTTATGGGGGAACTGGTGACGCAGCTCAATGCCGGTCTTGATCAGGTGGCTGCCCTTCTGAACAGAGATCGTGTCTCGTAACTGCCACACCGCGGCTTCGGTGAAGTCAATCAAGGGCGAAGTGCCCAAACCGCCCATCAGGTTGGCTGGACCCACGTTAAAAGATCCCGAGTGAACTCCGCTTTGCCGCCCCAAGGTCTGCACCACGAATCGAGGATTGCCGGAGCCGTTGGGCAGCAGCTTCTCGCGGCCGCCCAGGTCGGAAATTCCCAGCAGATCCAGATACTGCCGGCCCGGAAAGTCGCCGCTTCTCCACACGCTGCGTTGCCGGTTCCAGCCGAAACTGAACTCGTTGATCACCTGCGGATTGAAGGTGTGGGCATTCTGCAGGGCGAAGGCCCGCCGGTTGTCGTCTCCAAAAAGGCCCTTGCCGTTGAGGAAGGGACTGCCCCCTCCTTCATCGAACACCCAGCGCTCCCACCAGATGGTTGCGGTCACCCGATTGTTTTCGGTGATCTGGTGGTCGAAGCGCATGTGGGTGGTGTCGCGCTCATTGGCGTTGTAGTCGAGGAAGTCGAAATTGTCGTAGAGTCGATCTCTATGGGCCGTCGGCAGAATCCCCCGGGAGGTATCCAGCAGGTTGACGGCCACCGGGCTCCAGCGATCCCGCGGGATCATGTCATTGGGGAAGGGCTGGCCGGTGAAGGGATCCATGATGTTGAAGTCCGGGTTTCCTTGAGTCGTCCGCTGGAAGTGGGCGAATTCGGACAGGTCGCCCTGGCGCATCTTGGTGGTCGGCAGGATCCAGTTCTGGCTTAAGAAATAGTTGACGTTGCTGGAGGGTTGATAGTTCCAGTGAAAGAAGGTCTTGTTCCTGCCGTCATACACGCCTGGAATGTAGATGGGTCCACCCGCTTCGTAAGAAATGCGTCGGTTTGGACGCGATGGCGACCGGCGTTGTCCATTCCGACTGGGTTGCTGGGCATGGAGTCGCGGATGGTTGAGATGATAAAAGATCTCCCCGTGAAAATCGTTGGTACCCCCCCGGCCGATGGCCATCACCGTGGTTGAGGTGCGGTACTCGGCCGCCGCATTAAAGGTGGTCTGAATCAGCTCCTGGGTGGTCTCGGTATAGTCTCGACCGGAACCGCCGTAGGCGTTGGTGGCCAGACCCATGTGCTCGGTGTTGGTGTTGTTGGCATAGCTGCCATGCACCTGGCTGCGGGGCTCGTTGCCGGGATTGAGGCCGATGGTATAGATCAGGTGGGCATTGGTGTTGAAGGCCACCATCTCCCTCATGGCCGTGGTCTGCTTGATGGTGGGCGTGTCGGTGTCGATGACGTAACCCTCTTCCTCGACGGTGATGGTGTCGGCCACCTCACCCACCTCAAGCGTGACGTTGATGCGGCGGGCCTGTCCGGCGTAGACCACCAGGCCGGAGTTGACGAATTTCTTGAAGCCCGACAGTTCGACTTCCAGGGTGTAGGAACCCGGCGACAGTCCTCTCAGCTCGAAGTCTCCCACCTCGTTGGTCACGGTGCTGTTGCCCAGTCCCGTGCTTTCCGAGGTGGCGGTCACGTCTGCGCTGACTACTATCGCTCCGGTGGGGTCGGTCACTTTTCCCCGAAACCCGCCATACTCCTGGGCGGTCGCCAGGGGCGCCGCCAGAATGAAAGCGACCAGACCGGTCAGCAGGGCCGACACGGCTGTCGGGGTTGAACGGCTGATCCGGTTGATTCCTCTTAACGCGATCCCTCCCAAACGTGGATACATCATTCCTCCTCGCGCAACCCAGCCTGCGCTGCAGCAAAGATGGACCACCATCAGCATCGGGACAAATCGGCCCGGACGTCAACGGCAGCAAGGTTGTTATTTGGATACTTGGGCGTAGTATAGGCATACACTTTTGCAATGTAAACAACAAAAAAACAGAGTGTTGTGGTTGGAGATCCGGCGCTGACTCCGGAGCACGGAGGGGTGGCAAGGGGGGTTCAGCGTGATTTTGGAGAAGTGGGGCGTTGCGGGAGGAGTCAGGAATCCTTCTTTAGGCTCATGATGGCATCGATAAGATTGAGGGGCAGGGGAAAGACCAGGGTGTTGTTCTTCTCGACACCGATTTCGGTCAGAGTCTGGAGGTAGCGGAGCTGAAGAGCCACCGGCTGGCGGGACACCACCCGGGCGGCGTCGGCCAGCTTGGCGGCCGCCTGAAACTCGCCGTCGGCGTGAATGATCTTGGCGCGCTTTTCCCGCTCCGCCTCGGCCTGCTTGGCCATGGCCCGCTGCATCTCCTGCGGCAGGTCCACCGCCTTGACTTCCACCAGGGA
>JAPVWS010000519.1 GCA_027493295.1 Candidatus Versatilivorator vitaminiformans
ATCCAGTAGCGCGCCCCGGGCATGAGCCCGGGGCATATTCTAAATAGAAAAGCACGTTTCCCCTTGCAGTGTTGTGGAATTGGGGAGAGCTGCGAATGCTGCGGTTGGCATGGGTTACCCGGCGAGACGCCCCCTACAAGCCATCCTTATAGAGCTGCGGAGCAGCGCCCTCGTGTAGCCCCGGGTGTCAACCCGGGGTCGTATGGGTTCCGCACCAACCTAGCCGCGAACGCGGCGAATAGAAAGCACCCGTTCGGGAAGGCACTGCTTCCCCAAACAAACCCCGCCCCAGGTCACGTCTTGCCGCTGTCGTCGCATCGGCGGCGAATCAAAATCACCATCCCTGAACGCACAGCGTTTCCAGAACGACCCTGATCGTCTCCCTGTCAGTCACTCACGGGACGCCGCGTTTGCCCCCACCGGTTCGACTTCGGGCGGAGCCCTTGGGTGGCTGTGGGTTCCGAAACGCAGCTCTTAATGCGCCGCATTCGCGGCTAGGTTTGCGCGGAATTCCAACGACCCCGGGTTTCCACCCGGGGCTACACGAGGCCGCAGCTACGCTGCTCGATAAGGAAGACTCGTTGCCGGCGTTTCCGCGGGCAACCCACGCCAACCGCAGCTTCGCAGCTCCCCCTTAACCCACAACACTGCCGGTGGATAGGATTTTTCAACTGATTATCTTCGAGCGTCTGCCCCCCGATTTCGCAATACATCCTTTAAAAGCTATCACTCCCCCCTTGAGGGGGAGTCGGTGAGCCGTAAGGCGAAGGCTGATGCGGAGGGGGGCGACGCCGTGCCACCTGGATGCGGCCCCGAGCTACCGTCCGGCAGGAGCCATCTCCTCAACGACGACGTGGTAGCGATTGGTTCTCAGTCCGGAATGGCGCTGCCGCAGGCCGCTGGGCCATCGGATGGTGACCTCCACTCGATCGGGGCCGGCTTCCCCCAACCCGAAGATCAGGCGCTTGTCATGGGAGGCCAGGAAGCTCCCCCCTCCGGTCAGCCATCGGACGCTCTTGCGTTCCCCCCAGTCGATCTCCACCCGGGCGCCGATGGCGTCCCGGTTGCTTCGGGTTCCCTCCAGCCGGAAACCGATCCAGGTCGAGTCCTGGCCCCGGTTGTTGCGTATCAGCAGCGGGCGCCGGTTGAGCCGGACCAGCAGCGCGTCGGAATCGCCGTCGTCGTCGAAGTCGCCGGTGGCCAGGCCGCGAGCCGCATGACCGGTCCTGAAGACCGGTCCGGCCCTCTCCGCCAGATCCTTCAATTTCCCCTGGCCGTCGTTGCCCAGCAGCAGGGGGAGCTGCAGGTAGGTGATGTCTCTGCGGGCCAGCTCGATGGTTCGGGTAACGTGGCCGTTGACGATGATCAGGTCCTGGTGGCTGTCGTTGTCGTAGTCGATGAAGCGAACCCCCCAACCGACGTAGGGTACGGTGAACCGGGCGAGTCCCGAACTCCGTGAAAGCTCCCGGAAGGGAAGTTTTCCGCCGTTGCGATAGAGGGCGTGAAACTCGTCGTGAAAGTTGGTGACCACGAAATCGGGGTTTCCGTCCCCGTCGAAGTCTCCGGCGTCGATGCCCATGCCCGACCGCGCCACCCCTTCCGAGTTGAAGGCCATGTCGGCCTCGAATCCCGCTTCCCGGAAAGTTCCGTCCTGCTTGTTGAGCAACAGCAGGTTGGGGGTGGCATCTCCCGCGACCAACAGGTCCTGCCAACCGTCGCCGTCGGCATCGATGCTCACCACTCCGAATGCCCGGCTCTTGTGCCGGTCAATTCCCGTGGCCTCGCTGACGTCGTCAAAGGCGCCGTCTCCCCGGTTGCGGAACAACCTGGATCGGCTGGGAGTGTAGGACTTCTGATCGCAATAGGCGGGGATTCCCTTGTGATCACAGGTGATGGGTTTGGCGAACGACAGCTCGGCGTAGTTGCACACGAACAGGTCCAGCAGGCCGTCACGGTCATAGTCGATCCAGGCGGCACTGGCTCCCCAGCGTTCCGGATTCCCGACACCCGCACTTTCCGTTGCATTCTCGAAGGTGCCGTCGCCGTTGTTGCGAAACAGCGTCGAGGACGGAAACCCGGTGACGTAGAGATCCTGATCGCCGTCGTTGTCGTAGTCGGCGGCCGCCGCGCCCATGCCGTAGAAGCCGACCTGTCCTACCCCCGCGCGTTCCGCCACCTCCTCGAACCTGCCTCCTCCCAGATTGCGATAGAGCGCATTGCGCACCGGAGCCGGGCTCTTGCCTCTCGGCGTCTCGCCTCCGTTGACCAGGTAGATGTCCAGCCGTCCGTCCCCGTCGAAATCCAGGAAGGCCGCTCCTCCGCAAGAGGTTTCGATCAGGAATCGGTCCGGGGATTCGCCGTTGAAGTGCGTCCAGGCAATGCCGGCAGGACCGGTCACATCGGTGAAGACAGGGGTCTCGGCGGCCACCCGGCCCTGTTCGGCCTGGACCGAAGGAATCATGGAAAGAGCTCCCAGGATCCCAAGCAGCAGCCCCATCCAGGGCAGACGGGACCGGGTAACGATGCGACTATGGCAAGACAGGGTCAAGGGAGTTTGCCCCCAGGTGGGTCCCATGTAGCAAAGCCGGAGGGCACGCTTTCACATAGGCCGGGCCCCCGCTCTGGCAGACGGTTTATTCAGAAGAAAAACAGCCAACCGCCAATTAAGACGAACCACGAATGAACACGAATAATCACGAATACAGATGGACTGCCTTCAACGACAAGCGATACTAAAATGCTTCTCCAATTTTGTTACTTTGGTATCCCTTGAGCACAAAAGTCACAATTTGTGTTTTGTGCCTTTTGTGGCCATTCCCGATAAACGTCCCGCTGCCGGGTTTTGCAAATGGCTCAACTCATCAATCAGTTTATTGGTGCTCATTCGTGTCCATTCGTGGTTCGTCGTTCCCCTTCGTGGATTGCTCTTTTTGTCCGTCGTGGATAGCTCTTCAATCGCTTCACGCAAGAAGCGTTTGGCAGGAAGGACGCGCAACGACATGGCCTTGGCGCCATGACCGGAGGCCGGGCGTCGCAAGGGCACCAGAATTTAACAGGAAATTATACCAGCAAGGGAGGGAGCCCAATCCGAGGGCCGGTCGGGCCGGAGCTCTCAAGACGCAGGCAGGGGGGCCGGGCTCACGGGGACCGTCTGTTGTTCCCGCTGCTGCCTGACCTCGGCCTCCAGCCAGAAAAGGACACGACTCAACTGCTCCATGCCCTCCCGAATCTGGCCGGGGGTGACAATCAGAGGCGGGGCGATCATCAGCAGATTGGCGCGAGCCAGCAGGTGCAACCCCTCCGCCCAGGCACGACGGCGAATGCGGATGGGCAGTTGGGCATCCACAACCGGCGGAGCCAGCGGCTGCCGCGTAGCCCGGTCGGTCACCAGTTCGAGGCAGGTCAGCAGACCCTTGCCCCGAACGTCGCCGATAATGGAGTGCTTTTGCTTGAGACCCTGCAATTCGTCCATCAGCAGTTGGCCCATCCTGCGGGCGTTCTCCACGCAGCCTTCCTCCTGGTACGCGACCAGGCAGGCGCGGGCCGCGGCCGTGGCCAGCGGACTGGCCGCATAGGTGCTGCCGATCGGAAGCATCCGAGTCTCGAAGTGGCCGCTGATGCGGGGACTCACCACCACGGCGCCCATGGGGACGTAGCCGGAGGTGATTCCCTTGGCCATGACCATGATGTCGGGAACCACCGAGTCGTGGTTGACACCGAACCAGGCACCGGTGCGTCCGAAGCCGGTGATGACCTCGTCGGCAATCAGCAGGATCCCGTGACGATCGCAGAGGTCCCGCAGACCGGCCAGGTAGCCCTCCGGAAGGGGAAAGCCACCGGCAGCTCCGGTGACCGGCTCCACCACCACCGCGGCCACGGTCGACGGGTTTTCCAACTCGATCTGCCTCTCCAGGGCCTTCAGACAGTGAATGCCGCAATCGGGGTAGGTGAGGCCGAAATCACAGCGGTAGCAGTAGGGGTCGAAAAATCGGACGGACCCTGCCGGCCCGGGCTCCACCGCCATGCGTCGGGGATCCCCGGCCGTACCTAGGGTGTTGAAGGTCGTCCCGTGGTAGCTGCGGTACTTGGCAAAGATCTTGGGACGGCCGGTCACCATGCGAGCCATGATGAAAGCCAGCTCGTTGGCCTCGCTGCCGCTGTTGACGAACATGCACTTGTCGAGGTCGCCCGGAACCAGAGCCGTCAGCTCATCCGACAGCAGGGACCTCTCGGCGGTCAGTAGCTGGGGGGAGATGCAGCAGGCCTGCTCGGCCTGCCTCTTGATGGCCTCGGTGACCCGGCGGTTTCCGTGGCCGAGGTTGCAGTTGAACAACTGGGAGAGGAAGTCGAGGTAGCGCCGTCCCTGCCGGTCCCGGAAGTAGACTCCTTCGGCCCCGGCAAACTCCAGCACCGGGTCCTCGCACTCCTGGACTGTCCAGGGAATAAAGATGTGCTGGCGATCGGCTGCCATCTGCAAACTCGGGGGCTCTCGATCCGGAAACCGGCCGGGACGCCGGCGGAACTCCACCCCGCCGGCGACCGCAGCCGATACCGTCCTTTCAGGTCACTGCGGCTCCATTACTTGCCAGAGCCGTCAAACCTCCAGGTTGTACCCCTGCTCCTCGTGCAGAGAGATATCCAACCCCTCGGTCTCCACCTCTTCGGAAGCTCGCAGCCCGATGATCCCATCCACCACCTTCAGCAGGATGAAGGAGATCACGCCGCTGTAGACCAGGGTGACCACCACGCCGATAACCTGGACTCCGAACTGGGAACCGATGGTCATGCCTTCGGCCAGACCTTGACCGCCCAGGCTCTCGGCGACGAAGACTCCAGTCAACAGGGCTCCCACGATTCCGCCGACGCCGTGGACACCGAAGACATCCAGGGAGTCATCGTATCCCAACTTGTACTTGAGGATGGTGGAGGCCCAGAAGCAGCAGGCCCCGGCCGCGACCCCGATGACGATGGCCCCGAGAGGCCCCACGCTGCCGGAGGCGGGCGTGATCGCCACCAGGCCGGCCACGGCGGCGGTGACGATTCCCAGCACGCTGGGTTTGCCGTTCCTGACCCACTCGATGAACATCCAGGTGAGGGCGGCGGCTCCGGTGCACACCTGGGTGACCAGCATGGCCATCCCCGCGGCCCCGTCGGCGGCCAAAGCGCTGCCGGCATTGAAGCCGAACCAGCCCACCCACAGCATGGAGGCCCCCACGACCGTCAGGGTCATGCTGTGCGGAGGCATGGGAGCCGTGGGATAACCGCGCCTCTTGCCGATCAGGATGGCCGCGACCAGGGCCGCGATGCCGGCGTTGATATGGACCACGGTGCCCCCGGCGAAATCGAGTATGCCCAGCTCGCCGAAGAAGGAACCGTCACCGGCCCAGGTCATGTGGCAGATGGGGGCATAGACCAGCAGGGACCATGCGGCCATGAAGATCACCATGGCCGAAAACTTCATGCGCTCGGCAAAGGCCCCAACCATCAGGGCGGGCGTGATGATGGCAAAGGTCATCTGAAAGGTGAGAAACACCGTTTCCGGAATGGTGCCGCTCAGGCTGTCGGCGGTAATACCGCTGGCGAAGGCCTTGGACAGTCCTCCGACGAAGGAATGGATGTTGGTCACACCCGCCTGCATGCCGGTGGTGTCGAATGCCAGGCTGTAGCCGAACAGGACCCAGAGTATGGTGATCAGGGCTGTCAGGGCAAAGCACTGCATCAGCACGGAAAGGACGTTCTTGGCCCGGACCAGGCCGCCGTAGAACAGGGCCAGTCCGGGTATGTTCATGAATAGCACCAGAGCGGTCGCGGTCAGCAGCCAGGCGGTGTCTCCGGAGTCGAGTTGCGGGTGGGCGTCGGCAAGCGCCAAGGAAGGCATTCCGAAAACCAGCGCCAGCACCGACGCCAACGTAAACCGAAGCCGCCGCAGGGCCGGCCTGCAGCAAATCGATGATCTTTGAATAGGTAGCATGGTAGGTCTAACTCCTCAGTGGATTAGTTTGAAACCAAATTCTCGGCCCATGAGGCCTCGAATTCGAAAACTATAGGGATGGATGGGGAGGCCGCTGTGAGGCGGTGAGTTCTTGCGAGTGGCCAGAGTTTGTATACTACAGAAACGCTCCTGCTTCAAACGAATTGTTGGCCAAAAACCGGATTTGCCCGGGCAAAATTTTCTCTTCTCGATTCTGCGGTTGGGCTACCTCACTCCGGACCTGATTTCAACCGGAATTTCCCGCCAGGAGGATGAAGTTTGAAGGGAGAAGTTTGAAGGATGAAGTTTGAAGGTCGCCGGGCACAGGCGGGAAACCGGAGGATTGCTGGGACGGGTCTTGCCGGTTCGGACTTCCCCTAAGCCATCTGGAAGGCTCGAGCTCGAAACAGGAAGTCGACGATGTTGCCTTCATGGGGCTGATGCCAGTTGAGGCGAATGGTGGGAACCGGACCCAGATTGAGACGGTCGATGTTGCGGGCATCCACCAGAGCCCGCCGAAAGGACTCGTCTCGGGTGATCCCGCTGGCCACCAGGGTGGGACCGATGGAGTCGATCATCTTGGCCTGTGGACAGCGCACCACCGAGACGAAGGGGTACATGTACTCCTTGCCGGCCAGGCCGGCTTCGGGCGACTGGCAGTGCACCACCGTGGGCCGAAGGTAGTCGCACCTCTGCCTGCGTACCAGGCGCTCCCCCTCCCTGAACCGGCGGGTCACTTCCTCGACCCCCTCCTGCTGCAGCCCGGCATCGATGTCATTGGAGATGGCTTCCGCCTGCCCGGGTACGGTAAAGGCGGCCAGCGCGGCCCTGTCGTCCTGGGGCGGCAGCGGTTCGATGGGCCCCAGCCGGCGAGCCAGGGCCTCCGCGATTTCCTCCGTGTGGCGAGAGGCCCAGATGCCCGAGCAGTTGATGCAGCTCCGGCCGCTGTTGATCAGTACGCTGTCCACCAACAGGTCCAGAACCTCTTCCCAGTCGTCCACCTGGTCGTCCCCGATCAGGATCTTGCTGAATCCGGGACCGTGGACCTGTACCGCCGGATTGGCCTTGTACCGCTCCACCGTGGGGGTGCCGCCGAAAATCAGGCTTCTGGGACAGTGGCCGACTACGGCGGCTCCCACCTCCCCGCCGCCGGGATAGAGCGCGATGGCCTGCTTGGGGATCCCGGCCTGAAAGAAGGCCTGGGCCATGCGCCAGGGCGTCCAGGGCTCCTGGGGACCGGGCTTCAGAACCAGGCCGATCTGAAGCGGGATGACCGGGAGCCAGAGGCTGTGAACACCAGGGGAATTGGAGGGCAGCACCATGCCCAGCACCGGAGTATTGGCCTGGTAGCTGCGCATCAATCCATCTTCTTCTCCATAGCCTCGACCCAGAAGATCCAGATCCAGGCCTCGCGTCAGCGAGCGCAGGATATTACCGATCTCGTCCAGGACATACCTGAGCTTGGCCATGTTCATACGGCACATGTGCTCCGGAAGGCCCGTGGTCGCCGACTGTTGGCGGACAAACTCCTCGGGAGTCTGAGTCCCTTCTCCCAGGGGCAGCTCGGCCGAGGAAAAGAGGCTGCCGGCCTTTTGGATCCGGGTCAGAAGCTCCTCGGATGGGATCTCGCGCAAGACCTGGCGCGCCCGCTCCGCGCGCCGCATGTCCCTGGCCACCAGACCGGGATTGGCCTGGCTGACCTCGGCTACCGGCTCTCCGGTGGCGAAGTGGACCACCTTCTCGACTTCCAGGCTCTTGTATGGCTCTCCCCAGCGCAGGACCGGAAAGTGAATCACGTCATCCTCCATTCCATCCCCGGGGCCGCCCCGCCCTTCCCTCCGGCGGCGCCGCGGGCGGGTGACTCAATAAACGCCCACCGTGGTGGCGGTGGCGAAGCGGCTATAGGGCCGCAGCCCGCTCACACCGTCCCAGGACCAGGCCTCACAGGGCGGCTCCCGTTCTCCCTCGTCCCGTTCCAGAAACCGGGGCAGGAAGAACTCCCTGGTGAGCGTGGTCAGCATGACGCGGCCGGTCTCACCGTAGTCCACCGACCGCGAGCTGTCGTCGAAATCCACCAACTGGATCACCGCCCTGGGCTGCGGCGGGTAGTAGGTAATCTTGTAGCCGTTCTCGGGACCGCTGGGACCACTGGCCGCCAACCCCATCAGCGTATTGCCGTAGGTGGGAGTCAGGTAGACGCTTCCCAGCAGCTCCTCTCTGGCGAAGCGGTGCCACTGGGGAGTGAACTCGGTGCCTCCCGAAAATATCCCCTTGATTCCGGACTCCTCCAGGCTGGAATTCTCCTCCTCCAGGCGGTTGGCCAAGGCCTCCAGAAGCTTGGGCGTGGTGAAAAGGCACTGTATATCGTGCCCGGCCCCTAGGAGGTTTATGGCCTGGTCGATGACATGGTCCTGGTAGGCCTTGAGATGATCCATCCATCCCTTCTTGATCAGCTTGATCACCCAGCGCGGGTCCAGGTCCACGCAGAAACAGATGCCTCCGCGGTAGTGGGCCAGATGCTCGACGGCCAACCTCAGGCGACGGGGGCCGCTGGGACCCAGCATCAGCCAGTTTGAGCCTCTGGGAAAATACGCCTCCGGAAGGGTCTCGGAAAAAAGCTCGTAGTCGATGCGAAAATCTTCGATGTTGATGCGGCTCTTGGGAATTCCGGTGGTGCCGCCGGTTTCGAAGACATAGACGGGACGGTCGGCCAGGGCCTTGGGCACCCAGCGGCGCACCGGGCCCCCTCGTAGCCACTCGTCCTGAAAATGCCCGAAACGGACCAGGTCGGCAAAGCCGCGCACTTCCCGGCGGGGGTCCCAACCGGCTGAAGACGCCCACTCCAACCAGAACGGACAGCCGGTGGCGGGATCGAAGTGCCATTGCACCATCTCCACCACGTGGGCATCCAGTCGTCTCCGGGACTCCTCGATTTTTTCACGGTCGGATTCACCGGTGACCATGCTCATGAGCCTGTTCGGGGGTTCAACGAAACTGCTTCGGACCCTGGCAGTGCAGCCACTGGGTCTTCCAGTGCGGGCGCCGTTCCCGTACCGATGCCGGCGAGAGGCGGATTATAGCCCAACTCGGCCGAAAACGGCATCTTTCGGGATGGACGGGATGAATTTCCGGGAGATCCTGTCTATTCTGTCTGTCGAGCTTTTGCAAAATTCGCAGGGGGGCAGGTCATCTTGCCGGCAAACCTGAGCTTTTGCCTGTTTCAATTTCAGGTGCGACCGGGTGAACAATGATGTCTAATCACTAAAAGCACCAAAGGCACCATTGGTGTTTTTGTGTCTTTTGTGGCCATTCCCGGTAAACGTCCCTCTGCCGAATTTTGCAAATGGCCTTGTCTTACCTTACCCGAAACAAACGCTGGCGCCTGGTGGCTGGAAACCAGTTCAAAGTCGGGCATGGGCAGATTCTTGATTCACATGGATGCACAGGATGCACAGGATTTTTTTGGAGACGGCGGGCTTGCAGTCCTAAACATCCGCAAATCCGCACACGATCATGGCCGGAGTTGGCCTCTTCTCTCGATGGGCCATAAAATTCCTTGTTTCACTCTCGGATGATCCGCCCACCAGAGCGGGGGTGGCACTTGTTTCTATTTCACGGAGGACCTCAATGACCTCGTTCCCCTTGCCTCAACCCGATGCTGTCCAGCCGGTCAGGGCACTCACTCTCCAATACTACTCCGAAGGTCCGGTGATCGATCTGGAGGGAAACCTTTATTTTTCCCACGGAACTTCGATTTCCAGGATGGCCCCCGGCGGCGAGCCCATGGTCTGGGCCACCTGTGCGGCCCCCAACGGCCACAAGATCCTGGCCAATGGAGAACACCTGGTCTGTGACGGCACGGAGCACGGTGTGCTGCGGTTCGATCCGGAGGGAGGCCGGCTGGGCCGGGCCGCCGGGGGACGCTGCCAGGACCTGGAGATCGACGGCCCCAACGACATCTGCCTGCACCCCGGAGAGGGGTTCTACTTCACCGACTGCCTGCCCGGGAAGGGCGCCGTCATCTTCGTGGACCTGGAGGGAAGGCAGAACGTGGTGGCCCGGGGCATGGACACCCCCAACGGCATTGCGCTGTCGGCCGATGCTCGAAGCCTGTTCGTCTCCGAAAGCCTTCCCAACCGGGTCACCCTCATTCCCCTTGCCGGGCCGGGCCGGGCCGCGGGACCACCCCGAGTCTTCGCCGACCTTCCCCGCCATCCCGACGGCGAAGAGGGCGGCAAGAACCTGCCGGACGGCATGGCCCTGGACCGGGACAGGCGTCTCTGGGTCGCCCACTACGGAATGGCGGCGGTGCAGGTGCTGTCCCCCGAGGGGCGGCTGCTGGCCAGCTACGACACCGGCATGCGCTGCACCAGCAACATCTGCTTCGCCGGCCCCGACCTGGCCACCGCCTTCGTCACCGGCGGCGAAGGGGAACCCAGCCCCGGCGGCCTGGTTCGTCTGGATGTGGGCGTTCCGGGATTGCCGATTCTTCCCGCCGGCGGGTAGGGGATTTCAGTCGAAACAACATCGGCAGACGGGTCAAGTATTGTAAGGTCAGGATTTTCGATTGTTGATTGCAGATTTGAGGCAGAATCAGTCATCCCTGCTCCCCAATCAGAAATCCAAAGTCATCAGAGCCTTTTGCAAAATTCAGCAGGGGGACGTCTACCGGGAATGGCCACAAAAGGCACAAAAACATAATTTGTGACTTTTGTGCTTTTTGTGGTTAGACAGCATTTTTCACCAGGTCGCACCCGATGCGGTATTGGACGAAACGACAATTGACAGCATCGGAGGCGATGTTAGTCTGTTAGACTCAGACGAAAAACAACGATTTCAGGAAGGCACGTCCAGAGGGCACGATGCGCAAGGGATTTTCTTTGATCGAGTTGCTGATCGTGGTGGCGATTATCCTGATCATCGCCGCCATAGCGGTCCCGAACCTCCTGCGAGCGAGACGTTCGGCCAACGAAGCCTCCGCCACCGCTTCCATGAGGACGATCGGTACCGGCCAGCTCATGTACCGCTCCACCCACGGCACCTTCACCAACCTGGCGGGCTTGGCGGCGGACAGCGTGATTCCCGCCGATCTGGGATCGGGGACCAAGAGCGGCTACAAATTCACCAGCGAACCAGGCGACAACCCGGCTCAGCAGTTCATCGTAACCGGGGTTCCCGAAATCGCCGAAGGGGCCACCGCCACCGGAACCAGGACCTTCTTTACCGACGAAACACAGGTGATCCGGTTCGCCATCGGATCCGAGGCCAACGCTACCAGTACGCCTGTCGGGAATTAGCGAACAGCGGCCGGGGGTCAACGCATCAGCCTTTTCCCCGCTTCCTGGACGCCGTCTCCATGGGGGAATGATGGGCAGGTCTGTAAGCCGAATTCTGTTCCCTCGAAGAGGGCAACGGTCATTCCTCTAGCCCGGGAGTTGCCTCCCGGATCCAGCATTCTACCCGGATGTCAAGCGGCGCGGGTCACGCCTCCATCCCTATTTGAACTTGCTCCATGTGGGGTTTGCCAGGCATGCCCGTTGCCGGGCACCCGGTGCGCTCTTGCCGCACCATTTCACCCTTACCCCTTGCGGGGCGGTATCTTTTCTGTTGCACTTTCCGTACCCATGGAGCGTATCCATGAGCCCCCCGCGTTACGGGGCACACTGCCCTGTGGAGTTCGGACTTTCCTCCCGCCCAATGCCTGAGCAATGAGCCGGCGACCGTTCGACCTGCCCGAGCGCATTTTAGCCCGCATTTCTCACCAGGTCGCTACCGAAACTATAAAGGACTGCTTATTTTCAGCAGCACATTGGTCCTGTCTTGTGGTCAAACGGGGACGGACTGCGCTGGGCATGCCCCGGCGTGTCCTGTTCCCTCCAGCGGGAACACGCTCTCCCGACCGTAGCGACCGCTATGCGCTTCGCTCGCGAGCATGCGCTGGAGAAAAAATCCGGTTCCTTTGTTCATGCTCTCTGAGACAAACGAAATAAAGAATTATCCACGACGTTACACGAAGGACCACCAAGCGTGACGGCTCTGCCGCATCGGCAGGGCTGCGGCCCGGCAAGCCGGCGCGCGCCCCCTTGAGGAGCAAAAGCGATGGGAGGCGGCGCCACCCGGGAGCGCGGGCGTCCCGCCCGCATTCTATCCCGTTGCCTGCCGCTCAGTTTCCCTGAGATGTGGCACCCGACCACCCTGCCGGCTGGAATGGCATGGGCTCGGCCGAAGCCGTGTCAATGGGCATTGAAAATGGCAGGGTTTTGGGCACCGAAAGCGTCAGGGTCCGAGCGCTGCCCCGCGGAGGGAGAGGAGCAACCGGAGTGGGGCAGCGCTCCGGCCCGGGAAGGACGCCAAGGCGCCGGCAGGATCAACCGAGCCTGGCTGCAGGCTGAGGCCGGAGAGTCGGACCCTCCCCGCTCCAGTCCAGCGGCAGCAGGCTTTGCCGCCACAGCCCCGGCTCCAGCAAGGGGCCTCCCGCGGGCGGCCGCCGTCCGAGCTCGTACCTGTCGCACAACTGCCTGATGAGGTCGGACACCCGCCGGCGATAGGTCTCCAATCTGCCCTGAGGGGACCTGTAGAGATCCCGGTAGACCGGCACCAGCTCCGGAAATCGCTCCTGCAGAAAGGGCATCCAGACTTTCTCGATCGAGGAGGTGACAAACAGGACCCTGGCAGCCAGATAGACTGCGCCCCGGCGCTTGACGCCGCGTACCAGGGCTTCCAGGTCCGCCGGTCGGTCGGTAATCCGGGGAAGCACCGGCATGACCAGCACCCCTGTGCTCAGACCCACCCTTGACAACTCCTCGAGGGCGAGCAGCCTCCGCCGGGGAGTGGCCGCCCGCGGTTCCAGGGCCCCGGCCAATTCAGAGGAAAGGGTGGTTAGAGTGATGTTGAGGTGCACCTCATTGCGGGAGGCGATCTCCTTCCACAAATCGAGGTCCCGCAGGACCAGGTCGGACTTGGTCGTCAGTGAAACCTGCAGTCCGCGCCATTCGGCCAACTTCTCCAGAATCGCCCGTGTCAGCTTGAAGCGCCGCTCTGCCGGCTGATAGGGGTCGGTGGCCGTGCCGATGGCAATAGGCCGGTCTCGCAGCCGGGCCGACAACAGGTCCTTCTCCAGAACGGCATCCCCGTTACGCTTGGCATAGATCTCGGACTCGAACTGGCCTGCCTCCTCCCGGCCCATGTATTCGTGGGTATAGCGAGCGTAACAGTACTTGCAGCCGAACTCGCAGCCCCGGTAGGGATTGATGGTCCAGTAGAACGGCATTTCCGGATTCGAGCAACGGTTCAGCACCGATTTGACCTCGATGGACATATAGCGTGCACGCCGCTTGCGCACCAATTGGGTGCTCTCCGCCGCCAGCCGGGCGATCCCCACCAGTTTTCCGGGCTCCTTGACCATAGTTCTATATTCGCTTTTTATTCGCCATTTGTCAATATTTATTGCCCTTCGGTCAGGGGAAAGAGATTTATCCACTAAGGGACACGATGGGCGACGAAGGGATACCAGGGGGTTGGGGAAAGCTCAAGAGGGAAACGCCAAGGATCGGGAAGGGGATCCAAGTAGAGCACAAAGGAGTCAAGAGAGTTATTCACGAGGGGTAAAGACGAACCACGAATGGACACGAATGAACACCAATAAACGGTTTGATGGGTTGAGCCTCTTGCAAAATTCGGGAGCGGGACGTTTATCGGGAATGGCCACAAAAGGCACAAAAACATCATTTGTGGCTTTTGTGCTTTTTGTGGTTAGACAGCATTCTCACCAGGTCGCACCCGATATCGAAAAGGGCAGAACCTCGAGTTTGCCGGCAAGACGACCTGCCCCGCTGCGAATTTTGCAAGAAGCTTGAATTGTCAATTGGAGGGAAAACCGGTATCGAGGAGGTTCCCCACGAAGGACACGAAGGAATACCGAAGTAACAACGCTGAAGAAGCATTTTGGTGTCGCTTGTGGTTGAATGCAGTCCATCCGTATTCGTGTCTATTCGTGTTCATTTGCGGTTCTTTATTGGGGGTTTCTCCTAACGAATAGTCCAGTGTTTCGCCTCGAATGGCCCCCGCGGCGAGGGGGAGGCCCGACCAGCCCCATTTCGGACCTGGCCTGGGATGAGCCCCGGTTTACAGCATTGGCTATCTGGGCTAATCTGTGCGGGCCATGCCCTTCCTGAAAGCCCTGACCATTGCCGGCTCGGACTCGAGCGGCGGCGCCGGGATCCAGGCGGACCTGAAAACCTTTGCCGCGCTGGGGATTTACGGCACGTCGGCCATTACCGCTGTGACGGCTCAGAACGCCCTGCGGATCCATGCCCTGACCTGTCTTCCCGTGAGCCTGGTGGTCTCGCAAATCCGGTCAGTGCTATCCCATATCGGAGCCGAGGCCATCAAGACCGGGATGCTGGGCGGTCCCGAGATCATCCAAGGGGTGGCCTCGTCTCTGAGCCGCTACCCCGGCATTCCGCTGGTAGTGGACCCGGTCATGGCAGCCACCAGCGGCAGCGCGCTTCTTGAGAAGGGCTCACTGGAGGTCCTGCGCCGCAGGATGCTGCCCCTGGCACGGATTGTCACTCCCAATCTGCCGGAGGCCGAGGCGCTGGTTGGAAGCCGGTTGCGGGATGAATCCGACTGCATCCGCGCCACCCGGGAAATCCACGCGATGGGTCCCGGTTGGGTCGTCCTGAAGGGCGGCCATCGGCGGGATGTCGAGTCGGGTCCGGAGGGCGACCGGCAGGTGGTCGACCTGGTCTACGACGGCAGCGAGATTCACAGAGTCGCCGGACCTTATCTCCACGGAGGCCCCAAGCAGGGCACCGGATGCACCTATTCGGCAGCCATGGCGGCCTTCCTGGCAAAAGGGCGCTCGGAACTGGAAGCGGTGCGCGAAGCCCGTGAGTACCTGAGCCGGACCTGGCGGTACTCCGGCGAGTCCGGTCAAGCCGGAGGCCCACTGCACCATTTCCACGAATTCTGGCTGAAGTCCGGCGATGGTTAGGGGTTAGTTGTCAGTGGAGAGTGGAGAGTGGAGAGTGGAGGGTGGAGGGTGAAGAGTGGAGAGTTGTCCGTGAAGAGCTTCGGGACCAAGCAAGCGGCGGTGAGCTGATTGCAACCTTTTGGGGAGTGCGCCGAGATCTACAACAGCCTTATACGATTCGATTCAAATAACTATCCACTAGTCACTGATCACTAATCACTCAGACGGCTTCCGCCGTCTGCCCCAGGCTGCCCAGCAGTTGATCCAGGACCGAGCCGATGCTGCCGGAGGCATTGACCGTCACCAGCATCCCCCGCTGGCGGTAGTGGCTGAGAATGGGTTCGATCTCCAGGAGATATCCCCGAAAACGGCCTTGGACGACTTCAGGGCGGTCGTCGTCCCGGCGCTTCGTTTGGACTCCGGCGGGAGGGCGATTGCTGTTCAGGTTGTAGGTCCGTCCCTCGGCGTCCACCACCCGGCCGGCCACACGTGACAACACGCCTTCCTCGGTGATCTCGAAGAGAACCACTGCCGACAAGCTCAGGAGGGCGTCCAATGCCTCGGCCTGAATCAGGGTGCGGGGATAGCCGTCCAGAATGTGTCCTTGATCGCCGTTTCGGCCGACGTAGGTCTTGAACAGGTCCAGGACGATGGGTTCGGGGACCAGCTTGCCCGCTTTCAGATAGGTTTCGGTCTTCTTTCCCAGTTCCGTTCCCTTGCCCACTTCCATTCTCAGCATTTCCCCGAGAGAAAAGTGCTTGAGACCGAAATGGGCGGCCAGGAGCTTGGACTGGGTCCCCTTGCCGCATCCCGGCGGGCCGAGTACAGCTACATTCATCGTCGGTGACCTCTAACGCTCAGCCGAGTGGCGGACTGGATGTGGCCAGACACAGGCCCCCAAGGCCGCTCGACCAAGCGCCCAGTTTATCCCAAGCGGCCTCGATTCCGGAACCCTTTTCCCTGCGCCGAACCGCTCGCACCTCGAGGGGTGAGTTGCTCTGCTGAGCGGAGCGGCTCGTCCGGCGTGAGTGCGCAGACGGAGGGGGGCCGACCGTCATTCCCGTATTGAACTTGACAGCCGTTCAGGCGACAGCCACAATCGCCTCGTCTTCAGTGAAGACCGATGCGCACCGAGTGCTTGACGGCAACTCCCCGGCATCGGACCAATTGAATTCGTGAAGATCCTCTCGATCACCGCAGGTGCAGCCGGCATGTATTGCGGCAGCTGCCTGAGAGACAATTCCCTGGCCGCGGAATTGACGCAGCTGGGGCACGATGTAACCCTCCTGCCCGTCTATACTCCGACCCTGACCGATGAACCCAACGTGAGTCAGAGCCGGGTGTTCTTCGGTGGACTGAGCGTCTATCTCCAGCAGCTCCACCCCCTCTTTCGGAAAACTCCGTGGCTCCTCGACAGGGTCTGGGATTCCCGACCCGTGTTGAAGTTCTTCTCGGGACTGGGGGTCAAGACCGATCCCCGCCAACTGGGAGCCTTGACCCTTTCCATGCTGCAGGGGGAGTCCGGCTATCAGAAAAAGGAGCTGCTCAAGCTGATCTCCTGGCTGCGGCAGCAGCCTCCGCCCGATGTCATCGTTCTGCCCAACTCCCTGCTGATCGGACTGGCCGAACCACTTCGGGCGGCGCTTCGAAGACCAGTGTGCTGCACCCTCCAGGGAGAAGACCTGTTTCTCAAGGAACTACCGGAGCCCTACCGCAGCCAGGCCCTGGAATCGATACGGCGACAGGTCCGATGGGTGGACGGATTCGCCCCGGTGAGCCGGTATTGCGCCGGAATCATGCAGGAGCTGTTGGGGATCGAACCGGACCGAATGCACCTGATACCGCTGGGAGTCCGGTCCGGGGATTATGGAAACCGGCGCTCGCCACGGTCAGAGACCTTCCGTGTCGGCTACCTTTCCAGAATCGCTCCGGAGAAGGGTTTGCACGAGCTGTGCCGGGCCTACCGCCGCCTGAAGCAACTGGAGGATGTCGGTCCGACCCGGCTGGAGGTGGCCGGCTACCTGGGGCCGGAACACCGCACCTATCTTAAACGGATCCGCAAGCAGATCCGCCAATGGGGGCTGGAGGGGGAATTCTGCTATCATGGCTCTCTGGATCGCCCGGCCAAATTGCGTTTCCTGGAGAACCTGGACGTGCTCTCGGTGCCGGCCACCCACGACGAGCACAAGGGGATACCCATCCTGGAAGCCATGGCCAGCGGCATTCCGGTGGTGCAACCCCGGCGTGGCGCCTTCACCGAGATGATCGAGAAAACTTCGGGGGGACTGCTCACCGACCCGGACCAGGAACACAGCCTGGCGGAAGGGCTCCATGCCGTCTACCGGGATCCAGGTCTGGCCGAGCGCCTGGCCCAGAACGGCCGGCAGGGAGTGCAGGATCACTACAGCCTGTCCCGCATGGCTGTAGCGGCGGTGGAGGCCTATCGCGCCATCGTGCAGCGAGCGTCCTCGTAGGCATCCGGGACAATCGACCGATCCCTTGCCTTCCGGCCTCTTCTCATGTCGGCGGCCTGCGCTCGTGCGAGCCTGTCTACCTGACCCATGCTCGAAATCAGCCGGCTCTCCAAGGACTATCCGACACCGCGGGGGCCGCTCCATCTGCTCGAGAACGTCTCGCTCTCCCTGGCCCGGGGCGAAGCCGCCGCCATCATGGGACCCTCCGGCAGCGGCAAGAGCACCCTGCTCTACATCCTCGGCACACTGGAGCCTCCGACGGCCGGCGAGGTGGTGCTGGAGGGATGCCACCCCTTCCAACTGGCGGAGCGGGACCTGGCCAGGTTCAGAAACCGCCACATCGGGTTCATTTTCCAGGACCACTGCCTGCTGCCCCAGTGTTCGGTGCTGGAGAACGTGCTGGCCCCGACCCTGATCGAGAAAACAGCCGATAGCTACCAACAGCGGGCGCTGGAACTGCTGGACCAGGTGGGCCTCAAGGATCGGATGGACCACCGCCCCGCCGAGCTGTCGGGAGGCGAGAAACAGCGGGTGGCCATGGCTCGCGCCATGATTCGAAACCCGTCCCTCCTGCTATGCGACGAGCCGACCGGCAATCTGGACAGCCGCTCGGCAGCCTCGGTGGCCGACCTGCTGGTGGAGCAACACCGGCAGCATGGCTCCATTCTGCTGGTGGTAACCCACAGCCCGACTCTGGCCGCTCGCTTCCCGGTGCAATACCGGTTGACGGATCGACAACTGGAGAGAGTGAATAGCCGCGCCCCCGCCCCACACGACGGGGCGGACCCGCGCCTAAGTGGAGAGTGAAGAGTGGAGAGTGGTTAGCCCCGGCTCCGCCCTGCCATGCGGATCATACAGGGTGAAACAGGGTGTTTTAACGACGGTGTCTAACGTGTCAATCAAATAGCTCTTCACTCTCCACTTTTCACTATCCACTAAGATGGCTTCCATCCCCCTGACGCGACGCAGCCTGGCCCACTACTGGCGCACGCACCTGGCGGTGGTGGTCGGCGTGGCCGTGGCCGTGGCGGTCCTGACCGGATCGCTGCTGGTCGGAGACTCCGTGCGCGGCAGCCTGAGGCAGTTGGCCCTGCAAAGGCTGGGCGCCGCCCGCTGGGTGATTGCCTCGAGCATTTTCTTCCGGGAGTCCCTGGCCGGGGAGATGGCCGCCCATCCGGACTTTACCGGGTCCTTCGGCACCGTCTGCCCCCTTCTGGTTCAGGAGGGCCGGCTCACCCAGCCCGAGACAGGGCGCCGCGCCGCCGGCGTTTCCGTCTATGGAGTGGATGAGCGATTCTGGGGATTTCAGGGCGTGGAGCCCGCTCCGGACCTCGGGTCCGGCCCGCGGTCGGGCCGTCGGGTCCTGCTCAGCCCGGAGGCCGCCAGAGACCTGGGGGTCGGGGCAGGCAGCCCGGTTCTGCTGCGTCTGGAGCAACCCTCCAACGTGCCCCGCGATTCCCTGCACGGCCGCCGGGACCGGGTGGGGCGAACCCTGCGCCTTTCGGTCAGCGGCATCCTGGAGCCCTCCCGCATGGGCGAGTTTTCGCTGAGCCCCGGGCAGGGTCCGGTACGGGCCGTCTTCGTCCCCTTGCGTCGCCTGCAGCGGGACCTGGATGTCCCCAACCGAATCAACACCCTGCTGGTCAGCCGAGCCGACCAGAGCCGGCAGCCGTCCTCCGACCCGGTGCAACCGGACCAGTTGGCGGGAATCCTCCGGGACGTCTATTCACTGGAAGACACCGATCTGAAGCTGCGGGTGCTGGACCGGCAGAAGTGCCTGTCGGTCGAAACCGAGGGCACTCTCATCGGCGAGGGACTGGCCGACCGGGTTCGCGATGCCGCAAAGGCCCTGGGACTACGCACCCGTTTCCTGTTCACCTACCTGGCCAATACCATCCGAACCGGCGGTCGCGAGATCCCCTATTCGTTGGTGACCGGCCTCGACTTCCCATCCTTCGGCCTGCCGCCGACAAGTCCCGGCGCGGAACTGCCTCCGGTGGTGCTGAACCGATGGGCCGCGCGGGACCTGGAGGCCAGCCCCGGAGATCTGCTGGAGCTGGAATACTACCTCTGGGCCGAGCAGGGACGGCTGCTGACCCGGTCCGCCAGGTTTCGTCTGAGCGACGTGGTCCCCATGGGAGGCTCGCTGGCCGACAGGGACCTGGCGCCTGACTACCCCGGCATCACCGAATCCAGGACCCTGGTGGATTGGGATCCTCCCTTCCCCATGGAGCTGGGACGCATTCGTCCTCGGGACGAGGATTACTGGGAGGAATACCGCACCACTCCCAAGGCCTTCGTCCCCCTGAAGGTCGGCCAGCAGCTGTGGCGGTCCCGCCACGGCCAATTGTCCTCGATCCGGGTCTACCCTCCCCCAGGGGCCCCGGCCGCTGGGCCGGAGGCGCTACGGAGTCTTCGCTCCCGCCTGGAATCCGAGCTCAAGCGCACCACCGATCCCGCCCAATTCGGATTCTCACTGCGGGCGGTCGGAGCTCAAGCCGAGCAGGCCTCGCGGGGAGTCACCGACTTCGGACAGTATTTCGTCTACTTCAGCTTCTTCTTGGTGGTATCGGCCCTGCTGCTCACCAGCCTCTTTTTCAGGCTGGGGCTGGAGCAGCGTGTCCAGGAGATCGGATTGCTTCGAGCCCTGGGGTTCGACCCTGCCGGGATCCGCCGCCTGTTTCTCAAGGAAGGAGTTTTGCTGGCCGGGCTGGGCACGTTATTGGGCCTGGCGGGGGCTCTGGGCTACACCTCCCTCATCATGCTGGGACTGCGCACCTGGTGGGTGGATGCGGTGGGCACCACCCAGTTGCGGCTCCATGTCTCGGGCTTCTCCCTGTTGGCCGGCGGTTTGGGCGGGATCCTGACCGCCCTGATCTGCATCGCCTGGAGCCTGAGGAGGATGGTGTCCATCAGCCCGCGCAGTCTGCTGACGGGCTCATGGCTCTACCAGGAGGCCGGGCCGGCGGCTGCCTCGCCAGCTTCCGGCAAGAAGAGCGGGAAGAGCGGCGGCGTGGCGGAACGCTGGAGGTCCCGAAGCCGCCGGCGCAGCCCCGGCCGGAGCCGAACCGCCCTCCTGCTGGCCGCTGCGGCCGTGGGGTTCCTGCTGGCCAGCCTGGCCGGCGGGCTCAGCCGGGAGCTGGGCTTCTTTGCCTCCGGCAGCCTCTGCCTGCTGGCCCTGCTTGCCTGGCAGTCGGGATGGCTGCGACGGACGCGGCGTCCGATCCTGCAGTCCCAGGGCGGCTGGGGCGTATCCCGGCTGGGATTCCGAAACGCCACCATCCGTCCGGGCCGCAGCCTGCTGTGCATCGCCCTGATCGCTTCGGCCACCTTCATCATCGTCACGGTCGAAGCCTTTCGCTTTCGGCTGAGGCCGGGCGACGACGCCAGTTGTCTCAATCTCTATCAACCGTCCAGTCCCAGAATCCTGGGAGCTCCCGACTCCTTTCTCTCCCAGTCCCGATTCCGGTTCCAGGCCACCCTGTCGGGTTCCCGTGAGCCCGAGAACCCCTGGCAACTCCTGCACCAGGAGTTGCCGGACGGCGTCATTCCCGTCATCGCCGACGCCAACTCGATGCAGTACGTCCTTCACCGGCAACTGGGGGAAGAACTGGTCCTCAACGCCCAGGGAGAGGCGCCCCTGCGCCTTCGCCTGGTGGGAGCCCTGCAGGACAGTCTGTTCCAATCGGAGCTGATCATGTCGGAAAAGCACTTCCTCAGAGCGTTTCCGCGAATCGAGGGCTTCCGTTTCTTTCTGATGGATACGCCCCCCGGGACCGGTGAGGAAATTACGGCGACGCTGGAGGACCGGCTCTCCGACTACGGATTCGATGCGGTGCCCACGGCCGTGAGGCTGGCCGCCTTTCATCGCGTGAACAACACCTATCTCTCCACCTTCCAGGCCCTGGGCGGCATGGGACTCCTGCTGGGCACCTTCGGCCTGGGTGTGGTGCTGTTGAGAAACGTGCTGGAACGCCGCAGAGAATTCGCGCTGATGACGGCCGTGGGTTACCACTCCGGCCACCTGGCCCGACTGGTGATCTCGGAGAATTTCCTGCTGCTGGGTTGGGGCCTGCTGTTCGGGATCTTCTCGGCGGTGGTGGCCATCCTCCCGGCCTGGCGGTCTACCGGAGGACACCTCAGTCTGACAGCCCTGGCATGGCTGTTGCTGGCGGTCCTGGCCGCCGGCCTCATCTCCTCGCTGGCCGCCGTCCGGGCGGTGACACGGTCACCCGTGGCGCCGACCCTGCGCGCGGACTGATTGACCCCCGCCGGGACAAGGGCCCGGCGCCGCTGCAAGCGCACGCCTGTGATACCATGCGGGCGGCAAACGGTCCGGCCGCGGCAGTCGGACCGACCACGCAACGGAAAGGAACCAAGCATGAGCAATCAGTCGTTGTTCGATCTCTCGGGACGGGTGGCCCTGGTGACCGGAGGCAGCAAGGGTCTGGGCAAGGCCATGGCGCTGGGATTCGCCCGAGCCGGAGCCGACGTGGTCATCAGCAGCCGTCACCAGGACGAGCTGGACAGGGCCCTGGTCGAGATCCTGGAGGGAACCGACAGCAAGGGCCTGGCGCTGGTGGCGGACCTGACCCGGCGGGAGGAGGCCGAGGACCTGGCCCGCCGCACCCTGGAGGAAATGGGCCGGGTGGATATCCTGGTCAACAATGCCGGTTCCAACACTCCCTCGCTCATCGACGAGATCCGGGACGAGGACTGGGACCGGATCGTGGAACTGAACCTCAGCTCCTGCATGGTGCTGACCCGCGCCCTGGTCCCCCAGATGAAGGAACGCCGCTGGGGCCGGGTCATTCACATCTCCTCCATCATGGGGCTGGGAGGCAAGTCCACCCGCAACGTCTACAATGCCACCAAGCACGGATTGATCGGCCTGTCCAAGGCCAATGCGCTGGACCTGGGTCCCTACAACGTTACCGTCAACTGCATCGCACCCGGCCCCTTCTGGACCGATCTGCCGGCGTCGCTGCTCAACGAGGACCAGAAGGCCGTCTTCGCCCGGCGGACGGCTCTGGGGCGCTGGGGCGAGTCCGAAGAACTCATCGGTCCGGCCCTGTTGCTGGCCAGCGAGGCCGGCAGCTACATCACCGGAGAGACCCTGGTGGTCGACGGCGGCGTGATGATCAATACGCTGTGACCGGACTGCACGGCGGACGCCCTCGGGACCGGCTGACCGGATGATCCGCCAAAGCCGTCCCGTTTGCCGGCGGCGGGCTTGCGCCGCCCCTTTTCCGGAATGATCGGCTCCATGCCGGGGTGAACCCATCATGACCGATTTGTCCCGACGCTCGGTCCTGCACAGACTGGCCCAGGGAACCGCTTTCATCTCGGCCGGCCTCCCCTCCCTTTCCGCCCTGACTTCCAGCCTGGGCGCCGCTCCCGACCATGAAGCCTTTTGGGAGATGGTGCGGCGACAGTTCCCCTTTCGCGAAGCCAGGGTCCCCATGAACGCCGCCAACCTTTGCCCGGCTCCGCGGGTAGTCGCGGAGGCGGTGGTGGAGCTCACCCAGGACATTGACGTCGACTGCTCCTTCAACAATCGCCGGAAGTTCACGACCATGCTGGAACTCTCCCGCAAGCAGGTCGCCGATCAACTGGGGGTGGGCAGGTGCGGGCCGCCCGCTTCCACTCAAGCGTCAAACGAGTCAAAACCCCCACCGAGCCCACCCGGATCGATCAACTGGTGGAGCCCTTCGAGGCGGCCCTGGGACCCCGAACCAAAGTCCTGGCCCTGACTCATGTATCCAACGTCAGCGGAGAGCGGCTTCCCATCCGTGAACTCTGCGAACTGGCTCACCGCCGAAATATCCATGTTCATGTCGACGGCGCGCAGACCTGGGGCGCTTTCAACCTCAATCTGAGGGAGCTTCAATGCGACTCCTTTGCGGCCAGCAGCCACAAGTGGTTTTGCGGCCCCAAGGAAGTCGGACTGCTCTACGTCAAGAGGAGCCGCATCGCGGAGATCTGGCCCAACCTGGTCTCGCCCGGCTGGGGGAGCGACGTGAATCCGGACGTGAAAGGCGCCAGGAAGTTCGAATCCTTCGGCCAGAGGGACGACGCTCGACTGGCCGCGATCGCCACCACTGTCGATTTCCACCGCCGCCTCGGCTTCGATCGAGTGGAGGCCCGGATCTTCGAGCTGGCCGGGGCGCTCAAGTCGGGGTTGAAGGCCGAGGGCTTCCGACTGGTCACTCCCGAGGACCCGAAATTGAGCGGAGGGGTCTGTATCATCCAGGTGCCGCCGGAAAAGCGCGGGGAGGTTTTAAACCGACTCTACACCCGGTACGGCATCGCCGGATCTACCGCGGGGGGCTTGCGCCTGTGCCCACACGTCTACAACACCATGGCCCACATCGACCGGGCCATTGGCGCCGTTCGGGAGATGCGCTCGATGATGGGTCAGGCGTGATTTTTTGCGACGGGGTGTTGAAGGGTTGAGAGGAACGGCCCGTTTGGAGGTGTTGGGAAGGAGCAGCGCGGTTCGGAGCGAAGTTGTTAATCCGTTGCTGCGGGGTATTGTTGTTTTGGAAGGGCTGTGGGTACCGGGACGGGTGCTGCCTATTCGCCGCATTCGCGGCTAGGTTGACGCAGAACCCATACGACCCCGGGCTGCCGCCCGGGGCTACACGAGGGCGCTGCTTCGCAGCTCTATAAGGATGGCTTGTAGTCAGCGTTTCCTTGCCTACCCACTCCAACCGCAGCTTCGCAGCTCTCCCTAAACCCACGACACTGCCGGGGTATAGGATTTTTTTGAGTGTTCCTCTGACCCTAGCCGCAGGGATCCGGTTAGGCGTGTTTGCCGGTTCCGCACCTTGCCATTGGTGTAAGCCGGGCCCAAGCCAATCGAAACCGCATATCATGAAGATCCCGGCAATAGTCTTCCCAACGCTGGTTCTGCTCGTGGGACTGGGTGGTTGTGCGGATTCGCCTTCGGTCGGGCAGCCCACCTATGTCGATCTGACCCATCCTTTTGACGAGCACACCATCTTCTGGCCCACCGAAGAGGGATTCTCCCTGGAGCGGGCCTTCCACGGCATTACGCCGGGAGGCTACTTCTACTCGGCCAACCGTTTCCGCACGGCTGAACATGGCGGCACCCACCTGGACGCTCCCATCCATTTCTTCAAGGACAGGGAGACAGTGGACGAGATCCCGCTGGAGCGGCTGATCGCTCCCGGAGTCGTCGTCGACGTCCGCGCCCAGTGCCGCCAAGACCCGGACTACCAGGTTGGCATCGACGATTTTGGAGAGTGGGAAGAGCGCTTCGGCTCCCGCCTGGAGGATGTGATCGTCCTGCTGCAAACGGGCTTTGGCGACTACTGGCCCGATCGGGCACGCTATCTGGGAACCGAGGAGACCGGGCCTGCGGCGCTACCCAAGCTTCACTTCCCGGGCCTGCATCCCGAGGCCGCCCGATGGCTGGTGGACCACCGCCGCATCAGGGCCATCGGGCTCGATACCGCCAGCATCGACTATGGCCAATCCAAGGACTTCAAGACTCACGTCATCCTGGCGGAACACAGCATCCCCATTTTCGAGAACGTGGCCCGAATCGACGAGCTGCCTCCCAGGGGTTTCACGATCCTGGCCCTTCCCATGAAAATCAAGGGCGGAAGCGGTGGCCCCCTGCGCATCCTGGCCCGCCTCGATCCCTGACCGAGCCGCTGCACCGTCCCGTCAACGTTCTTTCCGGGCCACCATCAGGTAGAGCTTGGGTTCGTCCCGATAGGCGATCACCTCCAGCCCCAGCGGCTGGAGCAGCGACTGGAACTGGGTGCGCTGGGGGAACGACTCAATGGCCAGGGGGCTGGTGCGGCGAAGCTCTTCCACGAATGCCCTGCCCTCGGGATGGCTCACCACCATGCGGCCTCCGGGCCTGAGAATGCGGCTGAGGTTCCTGCAAGCCCGGGGCTTGTCGGCAATGTTGCCGAACATGGCGTTCAAGAAAGCCACGTCCACCGAGTCGTCCTCCAATGGCAGATCGGCCACGTCCGAGTGAATGGTCTGAACCTGGGGATGTTTCTGCTGCAGGCGATGCAGCATTTTCTCGGCGATGTCGCAGGCGACGATACGGGAAGGCCTGAAGGACTGGATCAGGGGGACGAGAACGCCTACACCGGTTCCGATATCCAGCACCACTTCGCCGGTGCCCAATTCGGCGGCCCCGACCACCTGCGTCAGCCGTTCGATCACGGGCGCCGGCTGGGGCACATCGAAGTCGCCCACCCGCTCATTGAAGTATTCACGTTGAGAGGGAGCAGCCATGACAGGAGAGCATGTCTCACCGAGGAGGAGCAACATTGATGGGAGAAACGTCTTCGGCTTCTTGTGTTGTCTCTGATTGCCAGTAACTCCATCCGCTCGAATCATCCCTTATAACCCACTGCCATCCCCCATACAACGTGGGAATGGTTGATGTAGACGACTCCGCCCGACTGCTAACCAAAAGCAAGCCCGCCAGCCCCCATCCCCAAATGGCCCTTTCGTCCTCTTTCCTCCGCTCCGCCCGGAAGACACGCCGCCGGCAACGACCTCTATCTCTTCGTCCAACCTACCGGAACCCGGAGTTGGATTCAACGCCTCGTCATCCGTGACCGCCACCGTGAGTTCGGACTCGGCAGCCTCGCCCTGGTCTCCCTGGCAGAGGCTCGAGAGAAGGCGCTCGCCAACCGCAAGCTCGCCGGCCAGGGCGGGGATCCACTGGCGCAGAAGCGTCGCGCGGAGTGCATCCCCACCTTCGCCGAAGCTGCCACCCGTCTGCCGGAACAGTAGCAGGCCGGATGGCGCAACCGGGAACACGCCCGCGAGTGGCTGTAGAACTGAGGCGGACCAGACTGCCTCCCTTCCTCATGGTGTTCAAGACGCCGGCGGTGGCGCCGTATTGGACCTCGATGGGCTGCTCGGCACATCCGCAGCAGAGGCCGCCCACTCCATGAAAGAGTCGGTCTCCAGCCACATTGAACGGCACTCGTCTCAGTTTGGGATATCCAGTCGAACATTCACGTAACAGGCACGTTATTAGACCGTTAATTCACTTTAAGTGCACCTTCTATTGTTAGCCTCCAGGTCCGATTTCTTTGAGAACAACTCTGCCAGGCAATCGGATCCAACACTGTCAAAGTTGGACAAAGTAGCAGCCTCCTGTCTTCGGTGCATTGCGAGAGCCATGCCATGAGCGGTTCTGAGATTAATGTGAGTCACAACCGATCTCGGTTTCCGAACGGATCAGAGATCGTAGTGGTGGGCGCGGGTGCGGCCGGTCTCGCCGCAGCCTGGACACTCGCTGGCCGCCGCAAGGATAGCAAATGCCGCGTTAGAGTGCTGGAGGCCTCGGACAAGATCGGCGGGCGCATGTTCTGCGAGAAGGTCGACGGCTTTCACGTGTACAGCGGTGCCAGCGTCATCCATGAATCCTTCGCAACAACAAGAGAATTGGCGCGCGAACTGGATGTGGAACTGCGGCAAAGTCCGAAAAAGAAAGGTGGCCAAAGCTACGTTGGCGACCGATTCTGGGGCCTGTACGTCGGTGGTTCGCTGAAGCAGACCCTGCAGACCCTGCAGACCCTGTTCTTTTCGCCGCAACACACTCTGTCTGGAAATCTGGAATTCATGCGCCTGTTCGCGATGCTCAGGAAACGCGCCAAGGATCTCGATTTCGAAGACCATACCCGCATGTTGGACCTGGACACAGGGGAAAGCTTCGCTGAATTCGCTCGCGCCAACTCGCTTACCCGCTACTTGAAACAGGCGGGAGAGTTGGACCTCAACTGCTTCACCGCAGGCAGTTCCGAGCAAGTGGGGGCCGCATATGGAATGGCGTTACTGTGGCTGTGGACCATCAATCCAGCGACGCGCAACTATTTGCCCAAACAGGGAATCAGTACCTTCGCCAATGCCCTTGCGGACTCCTGCGCGAGGTTCATCCAAGTTTCCACGAGAGTCGCACGGATTACAATCGAAGATGGGAGGGTAAGAGGCGTCGTTACGACGAGTGGAGAAAAGATCGAGGCCGATGCGGTCATATGCGCCACCACGGCTTCGACAGCCGCACGAATCATTCCGGAATCACTAGGCGAACTTCGCGCTCTCCTTGAGCAGGTCAGCTACAGCTCATGCTGCAATGTAGCGTTCGGGCTGAACGCGAACATTCTGGCCGATGGATCACATGCTGCGCTGTTTCCTTCTGAATCTCCGTCCTTCCTGACCATGGTCACCAATTTGGCAGCCATGACTCCGGACGCAGCGCCTTCAGGCAAGACGCTAGTTCACGCATTGATCATCGGCAAACATGCAAGAGCGTTCTTCGCGTTGGACGATGGCCAAATCGTGGGTCGGGTGATCGAAGAAATGCGCCGGTTCTTTCCGGCCATGCCGGAACGCCCCCTGTTCGCGAGGGTCTACCGCTGGCCGGAAGCCTTATGTCTGTCGCCTGGCGGCATGCTTAGCGATATGCATGACATGCGTACGCGACCACACAAACACATGGGTGGCCTTTTCCTCGCCGGCGACTACACTCGCTTGCCGTCGCTGAATGGAGCCATAAAAAGTGGCGTCGAGGCAGCCGAGGCGAGCCTATCCTATATCGCCGAGGCGGAAGCGGCGAAATTGAGGTGACCTGCCACCTGAAATCGCAGGCACTGCGGCATAGTGCGACATCTGGAAATCAGGCAGGCTTCGAAAATCTCCGGCCCATGCAGTACCCCCAAGACCGAAGATACCCTTCGATCACAGGCGCCGGCTGGGGCACATCGAAGTCCCCTACCCGCTCATTGAAGTATTCACGCTGAGAAGGGACGGCCATGGCAGGAGAGCGTATGTCACCGAGAGGACGCAACACTAATGGGAGAAACCTGTTCGGCGTTTTTGCGGAGCGCGACGCCCTCCACCGAGGTAGCGGCTAAGCTCGAATTCCGGGCTGGTGCCCGGGGAAAATCCATTAGAAAATCCTGTCCCCCGGCAGTGTTGTGGGTTAGGGGAGAGCTGCGAAGCTGCGGTTGACGTGGGTTACCCGGCGAGACACCTCATACAAGCCATCCTTATAGAGCTGCGAAGCTGCGGCCTCGTGTAGCCCCGGGCGGCAGCCCGGGGTCGTTTCGGCTCTGCGTCAACCTAGCCGCGAATGCGGCGAATAGAAAGCACCCGTCACGGAAACGCACCGCCTCTCCAAAAGGACGCCAAACAACATGGGAGACCGGTTCACACCAACCCGCCCTCACTGCGCCGGTGGCAGCTCCACCACCTGTTCCGTGCCGTCCCGGCTCACGCGCAGACGGACGGTCTTTCCCTCCATGCCGGCCAGCATGGATTGGAAAATGCCGACGCCGGTGACGGGGTTCGAATCGACGGCCAGGATGACGTCCCCCCGCTTCAGACCGGCATTCTGATTCCCGCTGACGTCGGAGACCAGAACCCCATCCGTGCTGGACAAGCCAAGAGACGCGGCCAATCCCTGGCTGATCTCCTGCACGGTGATTCCCCGAACGCTCTTGACCAAGGGCTCGCTCCGACCTTCGGACTCGCTCCGGTCTTCGGGCTCGCTCCGGTCTTTCAGATCCAGCGCCGTGTCCCCCTCCATCAGCGACCGGGCCACCAGGATGGGTTTGCGGAAGCGAAGGGCCAGGGCAATGGCGTCACTGGGACGGCTGTCCACTTCGAAATCCTTGCCGTTCGAGGTCAGGAATATGCGCGCGTAGTAGGTTTTATCCTTGATCTCGCTGACCAGCACTTTCTCGAAGACCACTCCGGCCCCCTGCAGTATCGACTTCAACAGGTCATGCGTCAGGGGACGGGGAGCGGCCGCGCCCTCCAGTTCCATGGCGATGGCCCGCGCCTCGAAGTGACCGATCCAAATGGGAATCGCCCGCGTATCTCCCTTGCCCCGCAGGATGACCACCGGCATGTCG
>JAPVWS010000052.1 GCA_027493295.1 Candidatus Versatilivorator vitaminiformans
GGCGTTCTCGATGTCCTCGGGATAGATGTTCTTGCCTCCCTCGGTGACCACCATGTTCTTGAGGCGGCCCACCAGTTGGAGGTGTCCGCTGGGATCCATGCGGCCCAGGTCGCCGGTCAGAAGCCAGCCGTCCTTGAAAGTCTCGGCCGTCAGTTCCGGCTCGTCCAGATAGCCTCGCATCAGTGTCTCGCTCCTGACGGCGATCTCGCCCACGCCGTCGGCGTCCGGGTCGAGCACCCGGATCTCTACTCCCGGCAGAGGCTTGCCCACCGTGTCGGGGCGAAAGGGATTGAGATCGTTTACGGTGACCGCCGTCCCGGCTTCGGTGAGGCCGTAGCCGTTGGCGACGGGAAGGCCCAAGTCATAGAAGAACTGCAGGGTTGCGGGGTCGGCAAAGGCTCCGCCCGTGATAAAGGCCACCAGCTCCCCACCCAGGGCCTGGTGGATCTGGGGCAGCAGCCGCCGGCTCAGGGCGGGTCTCGGCTTGCTGGCTGTCAGCAGGCGGTTGATCCCGATCAGGCGGTTCAGAACCCAGCGTCGAAAGGGCGGAAGCTCGGCGAACTTGGCCTTCATGCCGGTTTCCATGGCCTTCAGCACCATGGGGACCACGCTGACGTAGTTGATGCGGTAGAGAGGGAAAGCTGCCTTGAGGAATTCGGGCCGGAGCGTCCTCAAATGAATGACGGTGGCTCCGCAGATAAAGGGTCCGATGAAGCCCACCATGAAGTCGATGGCATGGTTGGTGGGCAGAATGCTGAGATAGCGCAATCCCGGCCAGAAGGGGTACCAGGTCATGAGCGACTGGCACTGCTTCAGGTAGTTGTCATGGGTCAGCATGCACCCCTTGGGCCGTCCGCCGGTTCCCGAGGAGTAGACGATGCAGGCCAGGTCCGAGCGGTCGCGGGCGACGAACTCCGGCGAGGGATCGGGACGGCAGTCCTCCCAGCGCTGAGCGCCGGAGAGTTCCGCCTCCGGTGGGGCTTCGCTGACCAGGATGGTTTCGGGCCTGAAGTCCTCCGCCTTGATTTCCTTGGCCAGGGCCCGCCAGATCGGGTACTCGACGATCAGCACCTTGGCCTTGGCGTGAGCCAGCAGGGCCAGATGTTCCGAAGGGCTCAGCTTGTAGTCCAGGGGCACCAGCACGCCCCCGCTGTAGAAGACCGCGTAGGCGGCGATGAGCCACTTGGACTGATTGGACATCATGATGCTGCCCCGGTCTCCGTAAACGAACCCGGCGGCCTGCAGGGTGGCGGCAATGGGGCGGGCGGCCTCGCTGAAGTCCCGGTAGGACAGGCGGCAGTTTTCCCGGTCGCGGTCGGCTTCGATCAGAGCCAGTTGATCCGTCCACTTGGAGGTGGAGGCCTGCAGGGCTTCTCCCAGAGAACGGTAGGGGGTCAGGTCGGGGGCGGCAGTCTTCATCAGAGTCGTGAATCCACGCGCTCCGCCAGGGTTCGAAAGTCGGTCACGCCCTGGAGCTCGTAGTCGGGAAGCTCGATGCTAAAGTGATTTTCCAGTTGGGTCAACAGATCCAGGGCCTGCAGGCTGTTGATTCCCAGCTTTTCGAAGAAGTCGTCGTCTCCGCTCAGTTGGCCGAGGGGAATTTGAAACCGCTCGACATGAAAGCGTCTCCTTGGCTCGGGGCGTCGTAAGGGTTCACTCCATGGTGACGGGCCGTGCCGGCCGTTGCAACCGCCGCCACTTGAGGCCCATCCTCGATTCAGGGCAGATAGGGTTGAACCTGGCTGCTCTCCACGAATTTGAGAAGGGCCGCCTCCACCTCGGGCCGATCGAAGAGAGCGCAGAAGGTTTCGATTTCCCTTTCGAGCTCCAGGTGAGGGATCGGCTTGATGAAGCGCTTGGCCTCGCGAGCCGCACGCGCGTCGAACTTGGTTGCCTGGGTCGCGATCCCGCGGGCGGCCCTCAAGGCGTGACCCGGCGCCACCAGTTGGCTGACGAGCCCGGCAGCGGCCGCCTTGCCGGCGTTGATGCTCCGGCCGGTCAGGAGCAGGTCGCGGACCAGGGCGTTGCCCAGATCCCGCTTGAGTCGAGGAATTCCGCCGAACCCGGGGATCAGCCCCAATCTCAATTCGGGAAAGCAGAACCGGGCGGAACGGTCGGCCACAATCATATCGCAGGTCAGCGCCAGCTCGAACCCTCCACCGAACACCACTCCGTGCACTGCCGCCACCGTGGTCAGCGGGATCTGGTCGATCCGGTTGAACACCCGATGGATGCGTTCCAGAAAGTCGCGAACCCCGGCGTTTCTTTCAGCCTTGCCGAGTGACTGCAGCCCGAAATAGAGCTCCCTGAGGTCGGCTCCGGCGCTGAACCCGGCCTCCATCGAGCTGTGGACCACCAGAGCCTTGGCCCGGACCGCCTGTTCTTCCAGTGTCTGGACGAATCCCTCCAGCTCCGTCAGCGCCAGCGACCCGATTTCGTTGCAGGGCTGCCGGTGCAGCCGCAGCTCGAAGATTTCATCGGCCAGGCCGTAGGAAAGCGTCTTGCCTTGAAAAGAGCTCATGATGGTCAATCAGACTGGTAAAGAGCCTCGATCTCTTCCAGGAAATGCGCCTCGATGGCTGCTCGCCGCTGTTTTCCGTTGGCGGCAAGCAGGCCGTTTTCGATGCTGAAAGGCTCGGCGGCAACGTGGAACCGGCGGACCTGGCGGTAGTGCGGCAGATGCCGGTTGACCTCTTCGATGAGGCGAGCCGACTCTTCCCGGCTCACCGGTCCCGTCAGCAGGGCGGACAGGTACTTGCGCCCATTCCCGACCACCATCACCTGGGTCGAGGCCGGCAGGGCTTCCAGCAGACGCTCCTCGATGGGCTCCGGGCTGATGTTGTGCCCCCCGGTGGTGATGATGATGCCCGGATGGCCGGACCCACCCGGCCCGCCGTCACCCGGTGCACGTCGTCCATGGTGCAGATGGCGGTTGTTTCCGTCAATCCGTACACCTGCAGGACCGGAATTCCGATCATCTGAAAGAACTGCTGGGTCTCCTCGGCCAGGGGGGCGGAACCACAGATGAGGGCCCGCAGACCGGACCCGATGCGGTCTCGGATCTTGGCGAATACCAGGCGTCTCGCCAGGGCCAGCCAGACCCTGTCGAACGGCCGGGACCCGTTCGCCTGTTGGCGCAACCAGGCCGATTGACCTCGGCTGAAGAGCAGCAGTCCCACGCCGCCGCCTGCCCTGATCTTTTCTTCGACGCCGGTCCGGATCCGTTCCAGCAGGGCTGGGACGTTCAGCATGTATTGGGGGCGGGCCAGCTTCCACTCGTCGGCCAGGCGGTTGAGGTCCGTCGACAACATCAGGTTGTTGTTGCGATAGAGGCAGGTGAGCAGCAGGATCCAGGAGCCCGCGAAGCAGAGGGGCAGGTAGTGGAAGACACGGTCATCTCCACTCCCGGGGACGCCCTGCATCAGTTCTTCCAGGCGGGCCGTGGTCCGCTGCAGCATGAAGTCGATGTTGTCGCCGTTGAGCATGACTCCCTTGGGCTCGCCCGAGGTGCCCGAAGTGTAGATGATGGTCACCACCTGGAGTTCGCCGGGCAGCTCCCCGCCCCCGGTTTCGCCGGCATCGGGGGAGCCTTCTTCCAGAGATTGCGAGTAATCGAGAACGGGCGGCAAATCGCTCCAGCACGAGCGGATGGCGTCCGTTTCCGAGGCGCCGGCACAGCAGAGCAGGGAAACCCCGCAATCCTTCATCATGGCCACCAGTTCCTCCGGGGCCTGCCGGGAATAGAGGGGAACGGCCATGGCGCCCTCGGCCATGATCGCCAGGTTCATGGCGACCCAGCGGCTGCTGTTGGGACCCAGCAGTCCGCAGCGGTCTCCGGGACGCAGTCCGGCTTCCCTGAGACGGCGTCGGGACTGGCCGATCCAATCCAGCAGATCGGCTCCGCTGACCGAGTGGAGACCATCCTCCCGAACCTCTTGCAGGACCGTTTTTTGAGGGCTCCGGGAAAGATTGGAGAAAATTGTCTGCAGAAAGTTCATTCGTAGGTCTCGATCAAGTTGACCAGGTTGGAGCTCAACGGGGGAAGATAGTCTTCCCAGGAGAGATGGCCGCTCCGAATGGGGAATTCGGGGTAGCGCTCCAGCAGGTGTTGCTGGAAGTAGACCCCCATGCGCGCCATCACCTTCAGGTTCTTCACGACCGTCGCACTCAGGCTTGCCCGCATCTCCTCAGCCTGATTCAGCAACTTCGGGAGAAGCGCCTCCACTTTGCCTTCCAGATCGGGATCATCGACCTCCAGCAGAAATTCCGAGTGTCCGCGCTCCCGCATCAGGTTGCGCAGGCGTTCGTCCATGGTGATGCCTGCCGAGGCCACACCGGCCGGCATGCTGGTGACCACTCCGTGAAATCGGGAAGAAAGGAGCAGGTGGCACTGCCGCAGGATGCTCACCAACTGGTACATGTCGAACTGGTCGGCGATAAAGCAGGGAGCGCCTCCCAGGCTATGGCTGATTTTCTCGCAGCTGATTCGATCCAGCGCCTCCATGCCGATCAATACCGGAAACACCCGGTGATTTTTCTGGAAAGCCTGGATGCCACGGCTCCAGGCATCGATGTAACGCTGAAAGGCGTCCCGGACCTCGCGGTTGTCGTGATGGAAGTAAATGGAACGGTAGTGGCTGGCCTTGTACGACTCCAACAGCGTGCGGGCGGTGAACTTGGCCAGCGAAGGCCGCACCGGCCACCAGAAGGGGTTGATGGGGCAGAGCCCCAGGACCGGGGTGCGTCCATCCCAACCGGCGGCCTTCAACTGCTTTTCCCCGTATTCGGGGCCGTGGGGTTCAAAGGTCCAGGCCGTATCGGTTCCCAACTCCGTTGGCACCCCCAGTCCGCCCAGAATGGTCTGGGATTCCTCGTTGCGTGTGATGATCAGCGAATCGGAACAGAAACGCCGGCACATGGATTTCAGAAAGCGGTCCATGTTGCCGGCTTCCGCCCCATATCCCACCGAAAGCCTGTTGTGGGCGGCGGCGATCCCCAGGCAGCCGATCATCATGGCGCTGAGGGCGTTGGCGAACTTGCTCTTGAACATGGAGCCTTCGCAGGCCAGCACCCCGTGATAGCGGCCAACCTCCCGAAAGAGGAAGGGCGGAAAGACATCGGGCAGCTTGACCTGACGCACCGTATCGAAATATCCGCGGGACCACTCCAGGTTGTGCGAAAGCACACTCAAATCCAGGTTGGAATCGCCCAGAACATGGCGAACCTGGCGGATCATCTCCTGGACGCGCACATCGGCCCCGGTATTACGGTTTCCGTTGTACCCGGCAAACAGCAGGCGCAGCGGGGTTCCGGGCGTCCAGGACTCCCCGGAACCCAGCATCCATCTCAGCTTGGAGAGCTCGATCAGACTGCTGACCCACAGTTCCAAGCCCAGATCCATCATGGGGCACCCCCCGTCTCGGGCCACTCCCGGTAGGGGTAGGTGAAGTGGTTCCTGGTGGCGAACTGGTAGAGAGGATAGCAGTAGTCGGTGAAACGTGCGGGGCTCGTCTCGGTTTCCTGCACCACCCGGCTGTTGTCGAAGACCGTGTTCCAGTGCAGATAGGGTAGAAAGACCTGCATGAGGCTGGCCAGATAGCCCACCGGAGTTCCCCGGCGCCGGGCCACCCAGTTCACCAGGGAGTTGACGGGGCGGATCAGCGATGGGGCGTAGGTCGGCCGGCGGCGGTTGCGCACGGCGCTCAAGGCGTTGGTAATGTCCTGGCAGGTGGGAGAGCTTCTGCCGGAAGAAAGATGGTAGGTGTCGAAGCCGGGACTCTCTTTCTGGTGCAGATTCGCTACCGCCTCGGCCACGAAGTCCACGTTGACGATGTCCAGGCGGTCGCCGGCTCGCAGCGGCAGCAGCGGCAGCCCAGCCAGGAAGGCGAAGGCCTGGACCATGTCGAACTGAGTGGTTTCCGCCCGCCGGCTGTCACCCAGCACGATGCTGGGGCGAAAGATGGTCAGGGGAGTCTCCGGCAGAAGCTCTCGGATCAGGTGTTCGCAGAACTTCTTGGTGCGGGCATAGGGATCGTAGTCGGACCGGTTCCAGTCGATGGCGTTCTCTTCCTCCACGACTTCATCCTGGCGGTCTCCGGCCACCGCCACCGTGCTGATGTGGCTGAATCGCTTCAGCCCGTGATCGGCGGAGATGGCCTGGGCCAGCTTGACGACTTCCAGGGTGCCTCGAAGATTGATGTTCAGACAGGCTTTTTCCGATTTGCGGTTGAGCGAGGCCGCCACATGCAGGATCGAGTCGGCCTTCTTGACCAGTTGGCGGTACTGGTCGGGACTGAAGCCCAATCCCTCTTCGGTAAGGTCCCCGGTCAGCACCTCCATGCCGGTGTGCAGATGGTGGCGGAAGGTGTCGAAGTCCAGGTGTAGCTGAAAGGCTCGCCAAAGACGCTGGGCCGCGGCTTCACGGTTGGGAGCCCGCACCAGCAGAATGAGGTGCTGGTGGTGTTTTTCCAGCAACTCGGTGGCGATGTGAGCGCCGAGGTAGCCAGTGGATCCGGTGAGGAAGATGCCCATGGAGGGAAGCTAGCCTTGGCTCGGCCGGGCATGGTAGACCGTGCCGCCCATCGGGTCTCCGGATGCATTGGCGGTTGCCGCTGAGATGGAGGCGGGCTCCAGCTTGAAGTTGCGGGGGAGCAGGCCGGTGTCGGGACGGCGCCCTTCGATGATGGGATAGGTCCAGCGGCGCAACGCCGGCACGTGCAGGTTTACCCAGTAGTCGTACCAGTCGATGTTTTCCGGGTGGTATCCGAAATCCTCCATTTCATCGCCGGACAAGGCTACCCCCAGTTTCCGAATATTGTCGGCGGCAAAGAAGTACTCGTTGTCCAGAATGAAGGGCTGGTAGAGCTCGATGACCTTGTGGACCCGGTCCAGGGCGCGTTGCTTGCGGGTGAGGCTGTCATTCTTGACGGGGAGCACCCCTGTTACACGCTGGAGACCGTCAAGCAAGGTCTTCAGGCGAGGAAGGGAAACGTTCCGGTAGCGGGCCTGGGAAACCGGAATGGTGTCGAAGCGGGCTCGGAGCCAATGCTCCAGGCCTTCCAGGGACCGATAGTATTTTCGATGGGCCAGGCCGGTCAGCTCGATGGTCCGGCGCATGTCGGCGGGATTGGTGGCCGAGGTCGCCAGTTGGTAGACCCTGTCGTGACGCCGCTCGACCCTCCACGATAGAGGGTCTGACCACGGCAATGGGGAGATCCTGGGTGGCCAGCAGCGACTCTCCCAGGCTCTTGGTGAAGGTGTAGATGTTGGGCCAGCCCCAGTGCTGAGCTCTCTCGATCCCGAATTCGATTCCGCGATCGCGAATCCAGCGGGTGCGCTCCTTGCGAACCAGGCGTGAGGGGTCGCTCACGTTCGGCTTGCGGGCGGCGACCCGGGCTTGAACTTCCTCCGTTACCGCCTGGCTGTCTCCTTCCCGGGTGATGCGCTCGATGGCCTGATGCACCCATCGGAATTCCTTGTAGACGTCGAAATCCGCTCGGCCGGCGGGAGTGTAGTTGGGAAGCAGTTCCTCGGAGACCCGCCCGTCGATGCGGCCGTTGACGAAACAGGTGGAGACATGCAGCAAGGCGGCCCGTTTGCAGCGCTTCAGAAAGTCGATCAGACCCATGACGCTGTCCACGTTGGTAGTCATGGCCAGGCGGATGTCCGGATTGAAATCGGTGAGGCCGGCTGAATTGACCACCAGGTCCAGATCCCGGGTCAGGCGCGCCAGGGTGGCTTCGTTCAGTCCCAGGTCGGGATCCCCGATGTCTCCCTCCAGCACTTCCACCCGGTCCATGAGCATCCGGGGCAGTCGGTCGCCGAAGCGTTCATGAAGGGGAGTAAACGCGGGCGATTCGGAGACGATCTTTTCGAAGCGCTGCAGGGCGCTGCGCGAGCCCTGCCGTCGGATCAGCAGATAGATCCTTCCGATCTCCGGAAGATCTTCCAGCAGCATGGACAGCCAGACCTTGCCGATGAATCCCGTCCCGCCGATCAGCAGAATGTGCTTGCCGGCGAGGGCCTGGCGTACCGACAGGTTCTCGCCGTCGGCCCGGCGCCGGTGAAAATCCACCACCGGAGGCGCGGGGCTGTTGGTTTGCCGGGCGGTGGTCTGGATGTGCGGTTCCAGGGCGCCGGAGGGAAGCCCGGGCAGGCCGTCGATGAGAATCCCTTGGGAATCGAATGGGGCCCGGTTCGGCTCGGGTTGCAGGGTGTCGGGGATGATGGGCGAATGCAGGCGCCCGGTGGCCAGTCCGTCCCGAAATTCCAAGCGGTTGGAGACCAGGCTCCGCACACCCAGATGCTGGGCCAGGGGACGGAGGAGATGGTCCAGTTCCCGGCTGACCAGCACCACCTGATTGCCGTCGGCGCTCAACCGCCTTATGGCCTCAACCCCTTGGGGCTCGAGATGGTTTCGCAGCTTGTACTGGAAATATTCTTCACCCAGCAGGTCCAGGCGGTCCCGGCTGGTGCCCCTCAGCGGCAAGTGGATCAGGCGGGTGGCCAGCCGCGGGTTCCAGATACCCACGATCAGATGGATGGAACGCATCAGGCCAACGCCCAGCAGGCGGTGGATTCGGCCCGCAAACGTCTGGGAGTTGCTGGCGTAGTGGGCGGCCAGGCTCGAGGAGTTGACCCGGAACAGCCCGCCGTCGGCACTTACGAAGGCAAGCTTTCCAGTCTTATCAGTGGAGTTGTGCACCGAATTGCTGTTGTCCCGCCGGACGCCGTGATCGAGGTTCGCGATCCGTCCCGGGCGGGAAAACCTTCCTCCCGGGGGCTGGCCGATTCCCGGACCCGAAAGGTGGGCCCGACGCTACCGGCAATCGAAGAGAATACGCAAGCACCAGGGGTTTTTCAAGCTCAAAAGGGGGACAGGGTGCGGGTCGGATTCTTGAGAAGTCGCCCGCCGGACATCTCCCACCATACTGTCGGGACAGTACCCCCGGGAGCGCGGGCGTCCCGCCCGCATCCTTATCCTTATCCTTCTTCAAACTCGGGTGCGCCCTGGTGAGCCATGCGGGTTCACCACAAAAAGCACAAGAGTCACAAAACGAATTTTTTGATTTTGTGCCTTTTGTGGCCATTCCGAGCGAAGATCGCGCTGCCGAATTTTGCAAACGCCTCTCTCGTTTGAACCGCCAGGCGCCGGCCGGGGCCCGCATTCCCAAGGTCCATCTCCCCCTTGAGTCGGGGCCGATCCTTGGGTACAATGGAATGCGATTGTCGACGTAGAAGTCCTTCCTTTACTTTCATTGCCTTCAGGAATTGGCTCGGTAGCTCCGGTGTTCCAGTGACACTGGCAAAAGTGGTACGCCTCGAGATTGGAGCGCCGTCGCGCCGACCCCGGGAGCGTCCGGGCAACGCCGGCCTGGTGGTCTGGAACCAGGATTAACGTCAAGCAGAGTCGAGGAGGAGTCATGCGGTCCATGCATCCATTGAGCCCAGTTGTTATCTCTCTGGCGATCGGTTTCCTTCTGGGTGTGTCCCTGACGGGTTGCGCCCCCGGTGAACCGCCGGCTCCGGAGTATCAGCCGGAGATCCTGCCCTTGCCCGAGCAATTGGCGACCTACGAGGAGATGAAGATTCCGGAGGACAACCCCATGACGCCGGAGAAGGTCGCCCTGGGACGCCAACTGTTTTTCGACAAGCGCCTCAGCGCGGATGGGTCTCGTTCCTGCTACTCCTGCCATCTGTGCGAAAACGGGTTGACGGATGGATTGCCCACGGCCATCGGGGCTCTGAACAAGAAGCTCACGCGCGCCAGCCCGACTCTCTGGAACATCGGATACCATTCGGAGTTCTATTGGGATGGCCGCAGCGGCTCCCTGGAAAAGCAGGCCATGGCAGCCTGGAAGGGAGGCAACATGGGAGCCGACGTGGAGGTTGCGACCGCCACCATCAATGCCGTCTCAGGCTATCGGGCCCAGTTTCAAACGGTATTTGGTGGGGAAGCGACTCCCGAACGGATCGTCCAGGCCATTTCCGCCTTTGAACGGACCATCATCAGCGGAAACACGCCTTTCGACCGTTGGCGGGCCGGGGACGAAACGGCAGTGAGCGAAGAGGTAAAGAAAGGCTACGAGGTATTCAAGAAGTTGGAATGCGACAACTGTCATGACGGAGTCCTCTTCACCGACATGCAGTATCATAACGTCGGCATCGGAATGGACGCCGAAAAGCCGGACATCGGCAGATTCAAGGTTACCGAGAAGGAGGAGGACACGGGGGCCTTCAAGACTCCGACCCTGCGGGATATCGCCAAGTCGGGTCCCTATTTTCACAATGGCAGCGTGGCCACCCTGGAGGAGGCCGTGGACCTGATGATCGGAGGAGGCAAGCCCAACAAGTACCTGGACCGCACCAATCTGAAGAAGCGGAAGGCGACCGACGATGAAAAGAAGAACCTGATCGCCTTTTTGGGGTCGTTGACCAACGACTGTCAACTGACCGAACCCAAGCTGCCCGAGTAAACGACGACCGGATCAACCGTCGTCATGCCCACCCCACGAACGCGGGCTTCAACCACTGGGGCCCGCCTGCTTTCTTGCCGGTGAGAGCCTCGTGTCCCCCCGAACCCGGAGAGGGTAATCCTGTTTCTCGGACAGGACACTTAGCTACCCGGCAGGAACCTCAATGGATTCCTATCTCATTCAAATAGGGAAACGCTGGGTCCTGTATGCAGAGGACCTGCCCCTCCCCGAGGGGGAAGCGGGCCGCTCGCAGGACCATGTCGACCGTATCATCCGGAACCTGGCCGCGCGGGGATCCTGGTGGGCGACGGGGATGAGCCGTCTGATCCGCGCCGTGCGAGACGGGTACTACGAGCTACAGAACCGGCTCGATCCCATGGAGCGGGTATTCAAGCTCATGCGCCATGCCGGACCCATGCGGGTGCACTTCTCCTCCTCCCTCTCGGAATCGGAGGCTCGGTCCAGGCTGAAGTCGCTATTGGTGGGCCAGAGAATTCGGCATGGGATCTGGATGGTCTTCGACGGTCTGCTGGCCCTGGGCATGCTGCCGCTGGCTCCCGTTCTGGTTCCGATTCCCGGACCGAACCTGTTTTTCTACTACCCGGCCCTGAGGACCTTCAGCCACTGGTTGGCCTGGCAAGGGGTTCTGTCCGCACTCAGGCAGATGCCGCCGCAACTGGTGGCTCAGGAAGAGATCGCCGGTTTGGAGAGCGTTATCGGCAGCAAGGGAATCGCCGAGGGTCGAGCTGAAATTCAGGATCTTTCCGCCAGGCTGAAGCTGGAACAGCTTCCGGAATTCATTGCCCGATATTAGCCCGCATTTCTCACCAGGTCGCTGGAGGCAGGACAAAAGTCAATCGTCTTCAGCACCTTGATTGGCTTCATGTAGAGGGTTTGCGGATAACAGACGGCGCTGGGCATGCCCTGGCTTGTCCTTTTCCCCTCAGCGCATCCATGCTCGCTCGACCGTAGTGACGGCTACGCTCTTCGCTCCCGAGCACGCGCTGAGGGGAAAATGCC
>JAPVWS010000520.1 GCA_027493295.1 Candidatus Versatilivorator vitaminiformans
GATGTTGAGATTCCGCTGGCGGGACTGATCGATCTACAAGTGGAGAAGGGGCGGATCGAAAGGGAGATTCTCAAGCTGGAGCGGGAGATGACACCGATCCGGCAGCGGCTGCAGAACCAGGCCTTCATGAGCAACGCGCCGGAGAAAGTCGTCGAACTCAATCGCAATCGTCTCATCCAGTTTCAGGAGAAGCTGGGCAAGTTGAGGGAGTATCGGAATCAACTGTAAGCAGCCGAGACGAGGGCCCAAGCGCTGATTTTCTTCAAGCGCCTTCCCGCCATGCTGCAACTGGATTCCCGGAAGCTGACACCCATTGTCTCTCAGGCGTTGGCGGAGGACCGCGGAGCCGGCGATGTCACCAGCCGGCTCACCGTCGATCCATCTCTGCAGGCTCGGGGAGATTTCCGTGCCAAGGCCGATCTGGTTCTGGCAGGATGGCCGGCGGCGGCTGAGACCTTCCGCCTGCTCTCGGACCGGTTTGCTTCTCAGGCATTTTTTGGGGAAGGCGACCGAGTAGCCAAGGGAAGCCTTCTCGGGACGGTCCGCGGGCCAGCGTTGTTGCTGCTCGGTGGGGAGCGGGTGGCGCTCAACTTCCTGCAGCGGTGCAGCGGCATCGCGACCTTGACCCGAGCCATGGTTGGCGCCGTGGAGGGCAGCGGGATTTCCGTCCTGGATACGCGCAAGACTACCCCCGGGTTGCGTTTCCTGGAAAAGTATGCCGTCGCCATGGGAGGGGGGAAGAACCATCGCTTCGGCCTCTATGACGGGATTCTGATCAAGGAGAACCACATCCGGGCCGCGGGTGGAATCGAAGCGGCCGTCTCCAGGATTCGCTCCGGATTGGGTACTCCGCAAAGGATCGAGGTGGAGGTGTCCAATCTTCGGGAGTTGGAGCAGGCCCTCAGGGTCGGCGTGGAGGCCATTCTGCTGGACAACATGACTCCGGGACAGGTACGAGAATGCGTGGACCGGACCCGGGGGCGGGCTCTCCTGGAGGTCTCCGGCGGCATTGGTCTGCACAATATCAGGGACTATGCCGTAACCGGAGTGGACTTCATCTCGGTGGGCGCTTTGACGCACTCCGCGAAGGCGGCGGATATCAGCCTGGAGCTGCAGCTAGCCAATCCCCACGGACCATGAGGGAACTTCCATCCAGCGGCCGGCAGCTCGATCGACTTGTCGAGTTGCTGGCGGGTTCAGCCGGTGAGGGGTGGTCCCTGGCGGAGCTTGCCCGTTCCACCGATATGCCTCCGTCCGAGCTGTCGGCAGCGCTGGCCAGGCTCCAGACGGAGGGTCTGTCTCTGGAGGTAGACTCGGATGGGCGGGTGCGGCTGCCGGCGGCCGCAGATATGCCGGTTGCCTCCCGCGTTCGACCGCATCTCTCCACCAACCGGCTGGGTCAGAGGCTTCACCACTACCTGAGGGTCGACTCCACTAACAATACCGCCCGGCGCCTTGCCGAGGCCGGGGCGGGCGAAGGGACAGTGGTGGTGGCGGAAGAGCAGACCGGCGGGCGAGGGCGTCTGGGCAGAACGTGGTTATCTCGCAAGGGCAGGGACATCCTCCTTTCGCTGGTATTGCGCCCCGACGTGGATCCGGCGCAGGCGCCCGGCTTGAACCTGGTGGTGGGGCTGGCAGCCGGCCAGGCAATTAGGGAGGTTGCCGGAATCACCACCGACCTCAAATGGCCGAACGACGTGCTCACCTGCGACGGAAAGTGCTGCGGAGTGCTGACGGAGATGAATGCCGATCCCGGGAAGATCCATTTCGTCATCGTGGGAGTCGGCATCAACGTCAACGGGACCTCGCTTCCGAATGCCATTGCCGGTCGGGCTTCAACCCTGGAGCAAGCGGCGGGTGCTCCCGTCCCCCGACCGAGACTGGTGGCGGCCTTGTTGAACCACCTGGAAGCCTTGTACCTGGTATTCCTGGACCGGGGCCTCCGACCCTTCTTGGAGCGCTGGGCGGCATCCTCTTCCTCCATCCGAGGCCGCCCGATCCTGGTCTCGAATCCCGGCCGCTCCCTTCGGGGGACCACTGCCGGGCTGAGCGAGCAGGGGGCCCTGCGAATCAGACGGGAGGACGGCAGCGTGGAGGAAGTCCTGGCCGGGGACGTGGTTCAATGGTAGCGCCGGTCAGACGAATCAATCCCGGCACGTTCGGTGCGTTCTGTAACTGAAACCCTTTAAATTAGGTCCGATAAGCTACTGAAAGTAAAATGTTTTTCATGATGGGCGTTTTGCAAGATTCGCAGCGGGGCAGGTCATCTTTCCGGTAAACCCGAGGTTCTGCCTTTTTCGATATCGGGTGCCACCTGGTGAAAAATGCGGTCTGACCACAAAAAGCACAAAAGTCATAATTTGTGTTTTTGTGCTTTTTGTGGCCATTCCCGGCTGGCGTCCCCCTGCCGAATTTCGCGAAAGGGTCATGATGTACGAGGCCGCCTTGTGAACCAGGCGGGCCGAATTTTCGAGAGGCAAGGCGTCGGGAGGCGATGCGACGATGCTACTGGTCATTGACGTCGGCAACACCAACACCTGGCTGGGAATCTACGAGGGTCCCAAACTGAGGAAGGACTGGCGCCTGGAAACCAAGGAGCGTCAATCCGCCGATGAATACGGCATATTGGTCAGGAACCTCTTCAGTCTGGCAGGCATCGATTTTACCCGCATCTCGGATATGGTGATTGCATCGGTGGTTCCTCCGCTCAACACCGTGCTGGAACAGACGGCGTTGAAGTATTTCAAGGTTACCCCGCTGTTTGTCGAGCCCGGCGTCAAGACCGGAATGCCCATCCTTTACGACCCACCTTCGGACGTGGGCGCCGACAGGATCGTCAATGCGGTTGCCGCCTTTCATCGTTACGGGGGACCTTGCATCGTGGTGGACTATGGGACAGCTACGACCTTCGACGCGATTTCTAGGAAGGGAGAGTATCTGGGAGGGGTCATCACTCCCGGACCGGTGATTGCAGCCGAGGCGCTGTTCACCAGAACAGCCCGACTTCCCAGAGTCGAGGTCAAGCCGGCGGTCAACGTGATCGGCACCTCGACGGTCGCCAGTATCCAGTCGGGCCTCTATCACGGGTATGTCAGCCTGGTTGACGGCATCCTGCAGCGCATGATCGGGGAGCTGGGTCCTGAAACCACGGTGGTTTCCACGGGAGGCCAGGCCGCTCTTTTCGGGTCCGGCACCCGTCATATTCAACATATCGATTCCCACTTGACGCTGGATGGATTGCGCCTCATCCACGAGAAAAACTTCCCTCGGTGAGAACCGGAGCAGCCCTGCCGGGAGACGCCCGTGTCCCCTGCGCCATGGAAAATTACTTCAACTACTTTACCGAGATCGAGGAGCACTTCCAAAAGCGGCGCGGGCAGGCCCGTCCCCTATCGCCTCTGGACTGGTCCCTGATCGAATCCCTGCGAGACGCCGGCGTCCCCCTGGAGGTGGTGCTGCGCGGGGTGGACCGGGCTTTCGACAAGCGCTCCAAGAGGCGAAAGGTGGTGGGAAGGGTGAACAGCCTCGCCTACTGTACGCAGGCCATTCTGGCCGAACACGAACGCCGGAATGAGAGTCGGGCCGGTCGCCACGAGCCGGCAGCCCGGGCTGCCGAAGGAGATCTGGAAGTATCGCAGTTGCTGGAACTGCTCGAAAGCGCCCGCTGCCAACTGGAGGCGCTCCCGGGGCGTTCCAAGGCGGTTGGGCTGCCGGCCTTGAAAGCCGTGGTGGGGACGGTTGTCGACTCGCTGAACGGGATCATGCTGGAAATCCAAGCATCCCGGTCGCTGGACTATGAGGCGCTGGAACTGAAGCTGAATACCCTGGAAGAACGCATTCTGGCGGCCATCTCCTCGGGGATCAGCGAAGAATCTCTGCTGGAAGCGAAGCAGGAGACCCGGCAGGAGATCCAACGGAACAAGCGGGGCTTGAAGGCCGAGCACATTGCCATGCTGGAAGGCAAGTTGATGCGCAAGAAACTCCTGCAGGAATTTGGCGTTCCGCGGCTGAGCCTCTTTTACCTCCCCCTGAACTAACCGGCTATGGAGACCTTTCAGGTCACGGTCGAGCGAATGATCCCGGGTGGCAAGGGAATTGCCTTCCTTGAAAAGAAGGCGGTCTTTCTCCCGCTGGTAGTCCCCGGTGATCGTGTCCTGGTCAAGCAGGCGGCCGACCGTGGCAGCTACCTTGAGGTGATGGACAGTGAGCTGATTGAAGCCTCCCCCGATCGGCAGACGCCTCCCTGTCCCTACTTTGGTCGGTGCGGGGGATGTGATTTCCAGCAAATGACAGTCCCCCGGCAGGTCGACAGCAAAGCGGAAATTTTGACGGACGCTCTGCGCCGGGTGGGTCGCATTGGCGACTCCCTCAGCGGAATCGTGCGGATTTCTTCCCCTGACTCGGCCTACCGGAATCGCTTGCAACTGAAGGCCCTGGCTCGAAACGGGAAAGTCTCCTGGGGATTTTTCGAGCGGGCTTCTCACCGGGTGGTGGAAGTCGACCGGTGCCGGATCGCCCTGGACGGGCTGTGGGCGGTCCTCCCCGATCTGCGGACCTTCCTGGAGCGGTCACCAATGACGGTGGGCTGTCTGAGCGAGGTTGAGATCTTCCAGGGAGATGGAGAGGAAGTCTTGATCGACCTGAAGCTGATGCCGGGCGCCGAGAACCTCTCCATCCTCAAGCGAGATCTGCTGGCCGGCGGGTTCGACTGGAAACGTCGGCCGGTGAGCCTCTACCTGTCCCGATCGCAGAAGCGCACCCTTCGGGTGTGGGGGCCCGGCTTTGTCCACAAGACGGTGGGAGATTGGACATTCCGGGTGAGCCGTGGATCCTTTTTTCAAATCAACGAATTCATGCTGGAGTCCTTGAGCCGACGGGCAACGCAGGGTCTGGCAGGGTCTCGCGCCCTCGATCTCTTCTGCGGAGTGGGGTTCTTCACCCTGCCGCTGTCAAAGACGTTCGAACTAGTGTGGGCAGTGGACCAAAACGCCGCGGCCATCCTGGATATGGAAGCGAACGCCCGTAGGAACGGGCGGCGCAACTGCCGCATTTTTCACAGAGACCTCGATACCTTTGTGCGAGACCGCCGTCGGGACCTGGAGGAGGTCGACCTGGTTCTACTGGACCCGCCCCGAACCGGAATCCCCAAGACCACGGTCGGGAGGGTCGCCGACCTGAGGGCTTCCAGGGTGGTCTACGTCTCCTGCGATCCCTCCACTCTTGCCAGGGACCTGAGAATCATTCTGGGCAGGGGCTACGCGATCGAATCCCTGGAGATCGTGGACCTGTTTCCGCATAGCCATCACATGGAGACCATCGCGAGACTGAAACGAATGGGCGGTTGACAGCCAGCGGGAAAACTCCTCGAGGGACGAATGTTTGACACGCGGCGGGACCGATGGTAGGTTTCGGTCATTCATCGAAGATGGGGTTCACAGGATCTCGACTCCCGGGTCGGCGTGAGGATTGTCGGGTGAAGCGGAAGCAAAAGGTTTCCATTCGGCCTTTGGCGGCATTGGTGTGTCTACTTTCGCCGCTGGCGTTGAGTGCCGCCTGGTCAGGGAAATTGACGGATGAGCTCTTCAGTCCGCATCAGCGGAAACACTGGGCTTTTCAGAAAGTTCAGCGTCCGGTAGTGCCAGCGGTTCGCCACTCCGACTGGGTTCGAACTCCAATCGATGCCTTCGTGCTGGCCAAGCTGGAAGCCAGGGGCTTGGATCCGTCTCCGCCGGCCGACCGGGTAACTCTTCTGCGCCGTGCCTACTTCGATCTGATTGGGTTGCCTCCCATGCCTGAAGACGTGGACGCGTTTCTGGCAGACCAATCCTCCAAGGCTCTTGGGAGAGTCGTCGACCGGCTCCTGGACTCCCCTCATTACGGGGAGCGGTGGACCCGCCACTGGCTCGATCTGGCTCGTTACGCCGACAGCGAAGGGTTCAAGTCCGATCAAACCCGTCCCAATGCCTGGCGCTACCGGGAATACCTGATTCGATCATTCAACGGCGACAAGCCCTATAACCGCTTCGTGCGCGAGCAGATCGCCGGTGACGAACTCTGGTCGAACGATCCCGATGCCGGTTTGGCCACGGCCTTCAACCGCCTCTATCCGGATGAGCACAATGCCCGCAACCTGGTGCAGAGGAGACAGGAAATACTCCATGACATTACCTCTGTGGTGGGCGGGGTCTTCTTGGGACTCACCTATGAGTGTGCGCGCTGTCACGACCATAAATTCGATCCGCTCCTGCAGGCGGACTACTATCGGCTGCAGGCTTTTTTTGCCAATGTCCGCGCCAGGGACGATGTCGTGCTTGTCTCCCGGGAAGCTGCCGATCGGCATCGCCGTCAGCTTGCCGTGTGGGAGGAAAAGACAGCCCCGATCCGACAGGAAATGTCGGTCCTCGAGGAACCCAAACGCAAAGAGATCCTCGACAAGGTGATTGAACGATATCCGGAGGCGATCCAGGAGGCGATCTTAAGCCCCTCCGAGAAGCGAACACCCTTTCAGTGGTTGATGTATTACAAGGTGCAGGCCTTTTTGGACCCGGGTTCCTATCTCTATCATGCACCGACCCAGGCCGTGGTCAACCAACTGAAGGATGAGGAGAAGAAACGCTGGGAGGAACTCAAGTCAAGGCTGGACAAGTTTTCGGAGTTGCACCCGGGTGAGTTGCCCATCGGCATCGGCATTGCGGACGCGGGCCGCGAGGCGCCCCCAACATTCATCCTTTCCGGGGGCGCCTATGATGCAACCGGGGAAGAGGTGGAACCCGGTTTCCCCACGCTCTTCGATCCCGGCCCGGCCAAAATTGTGGCGCCGGAAGGGATGGAGTCTACGGGCCGGCGTACGGCATTGGCCAACTGGATCGCCGATCCGGACAATCCCTTGACGGCTCGCGTCATGGTGAACCGGATCTGGCACTACCACTTCGGTCGGGGTATCGTCGATACGCCCAGCAATCTGGGTCTTTCGGGGGGATTGCCCAGCCACCCGCAGCTACTGGACTGGCTGGCCACGGAGTTCATCCGAAACAACTGGAGCATCAAGCACCTGCACCGGCTCATCCTCAACTCGAATACCTATCGACAGGCTTCTCTTTATCGTGACGCCGCAGCAAGAATCGACCCGGAGAACAAACTGTTCTGGCGTTTTCCCCGCCAGCGCC
>JAPVWS010000521.1 GCA_027493295.1 Candidatus Versatilivorator vitaminiformans
GCCTCAGGATTCCCCGCAGAATACGGATGTCGCGATCGTCGGGTGAAGCCCGGGCCAGCAATTGACGCAAGGTCATCATGATTTCCTGGGGATTCTGATTTTTCAGGAACTGGATTTCCTTCAGGCATCCTTCCAGATCTTGAGAGAAGGCCTCTGTTTGACCCAGTTCCGCCAGACCCCGAGCCCCTTTGGACGAAGGTGTCGCAAGGCCCTGGGAAAGCTCATAGGCCACGATGGCCACCGCATGGGCCAGATTGAGAGAGGAGAATCCGGGGACGGTGGGAATCCTCACCTGCCAGTGGCAGTACTGCAAATGCTCATTGGTCAGGCCGGTGCGTTCGGGCCCGAAGAGGATGGCAACCTCGTGCCCGGGGGCCAGCGCCTGCAGTTCGGTTGCCATCTCCCGAGGCTGCAAGGATCGATCGAACCATCGAACCGTCCGCGAGCTGGTGGCTACGCTCAGGTGAAAGGACTCCAGCGCCGAGGCAAGCCCGCTGGTCCGTACGGCCTTTTCCAACAGGTCGTCGGCTCCCCGGGCCCGCTGCCGGGCTTCCTCGCTCAGATCGGCCTTGCAGTCGACCAGGACGAGTCGATCCATACCCATGTTCTTCATGACACGGGCCACCGAGCCCAGGTTTCCCAGGGAACTGGTCTCCACCAGCACAATGGCAATGCGGCCAAGATCAGGCATGGGTGGCTCGCCGGGTCTTCTCACCGGAAGTTTGCTACACAATCACAATGCTCGACGGGTCTGCAACATCGGCAGGGCCGCGGCCCGGCAATCCGGCGCGCCCGCCTCGAGGAGCAAGAGCGATGGGAGATGGGCCCACCTGGGAGCGCGGGCGTCCCGCCCGCATGCACCCCCGTTACGTGCCGCTCAGTTTCCCTGCGATGTGGCACCCGCCCACCCGGCTAGTGGGAACGGCATGGGCTCGGCCGAAGCGGAGCCCTCTCGCCGTTGCCGGTCGAGCAGCGCGAAAAAAATGGCCGAGGCGGTGCCAGGTCCTATGCGGGCGAGACGCCCGCGCTCCCGGGCTTCATTCCCTGACGTCGTCGCAGCAATGGAGGTCCGTCGGCCTTTGTATTGCTTCGTGGTTTGTCTTCAACAACGATCGGCAGTTTCTTGCTCGAATGATCTGCACGGCAGGGCAGGGGTGGCACTTGCTTGAAGAGATACCCGGGAAGCCCATTCGTGGTTCCTCTTCATTTCTTGACCCGCCTTTCGACTTTTTTGCGACTCAAGTGATCTAGAGGTAGGGGAACGGAAATGCTGTCGATGCCACACAAACCAGCCGCCAGGCCCGCCCGCCGGGAGCCGCGCCCAAGGAGTGGGGAAAGCACCGGGGGCTTCACCCTGCTGGAGATCCTGGTGGCCATGACCATTCTGGGGGTTGGTTTCGTGGCGCTCTTTGGCCTGTTGTCCACTTCGCTGGGCACCGTTTCACGTATCGGAGACCGGGAAACCCTGGTCCGATCGGCGCAGATGAAGTTGAACGAGCTGTGCCTGAGTCTGAGGCAGGGTCGGGAGCCTCCCCGTCGGTCCGGGGAATTTGCCGGGAAGTACCGTTGGCGGGCCGAAATCCGGACTGTCGCCGGCGACGAGGAAACGGCAGTCCAGCCGGACTACAGGCTCGCCAGGGTTCGGTTGCGGGTCACCTGGCAGGGGAGCCGAGCCGAGAATCAATATCTCCTGGAAACCATGACATGGGTCCCGAGTCCACGCGAGCAATGACCAGCCGTCCACCAAGATTGTCCCCACCCTCCGGATTCACCCTCATGGAGCTGCTGGTCAGCTTCACCCTGATCGGTCTGCTGGCCGTGTTCATCCACCTGGGCTACGGAATCGGTCTCAGCGCCCGGGAAAAAGCCGAGGTGGCCCTGCAGGAGTTTCAGACCAACGAAGCGGCCCTGGATGTCGTCAGTCGTCAAATCAGCGCCATGGTTCCCTATTTCTCCCACCAGGAACACGAGGGGAGTCCGGTGGAAGTCCTGCTCTTCCGGGCCTCACCGCAAAGCCTCGGTTTCGTGAGCACCTATTCGGCGGCCTCGCGCCGCACCGAGGGGCTGATGTTCGTGCAGTATTTCACCGAAACCTCCAGGGATGGGACGGGTCGGATGTTGCTGTTGAACGAACGGCCGCTTTCCCGGGATGCCGAGCTGTTGGGCACTGTCATCGCCGGCATCTCCAGAACCGAGGACAATCGGTTCCTGGCCGAGCTGGCGGAGCCCGAGGTCCGTCCGGATTCCTTCACTCTGGCTCGGGGTCTCTCTTCGGTGGCCTTCCAGACCTTCTCCCGGACCCGGGAAGAGTACGAAAGCAGAGGATTGGGCCGCAGGTGGGCCAGGACGCTGGGAAGGCTGGCTGCCAGGAACAGGGAGCTGCTGCCTGCCGGAATCCGGATGAGACTGGAGTGGCAGGAACCGGGGCCGTTCGGCTCGAGAGAATTTGCGATCGCCGTTCCCGTGCAGGGTCAATGAGGGTCCGAGAGATGCAACCCGTTTCCCGGGATTGTCGAGGCGTCATCTTGATATCGGTCTTGTGGATCATGGTCGGATTGTCTCTGCTGGCGCTGACGCTGGCGGGGACCGTCAGAACCGAGGCCACCCTGGCCCGGGCCTCCGGAGACGCCGAGCAGGCCTACTTCTTTGCCAGGGGCGCCCTGGAAGCCGTGCTCTATCGGATTGCCTTCCCGGACCCCGACAAGGAGAAGCAGGCCGCTCTGTTCCCCTATGCCGGAGGAATGAACCACTATTGGCTGAGAAACGACCGCATCGCCTGCCACGTGGCCGTGATGGACGAGGCCGGCAAGCTGGACCTGAACGTTGTCCGGGAGGAAACTCTGCAACGTCTGCTGATGATTCTGGGGCTGAATAGGTCCCGGGCCGAATCCGTCGCCAGGTCGGTGGTCGCCTGGAGAACTCCGGGTTCGGAGCCCGGGGCTTCGGCCGCGCCGAGACGGCCCTACCGCTTCGTGGAAGAGCTCCTGCGGGTCCCCGGAGTCAGCCGGGAGCTGTTCCATGGCCGGCCCGCCCGGCAGGAGGACGGGAAGGTGGCCTTTCGCCGGGGGCTGGCGGACTTCGTGACGGTCTACTCCGGGTCCAGTCGGATCAATGTGAACTATGCCGAGCCGGAAGTGCTGGCGGCGCTGCCGGGCGTCAGTTGGGACAGGGCCCAATCCCTGGCCGAGGCTCGAACGGCCGGCCTGTTGGACGCGGCCGACCTTTCCGACCGGCTGCCCGGGGAGGCGCTGCCCTTTGTCACCGTGCAACCCTCTGAAGCCTTTTGCCTGGTGGCCACGGCCCGGCTCGAGGGGAGTTCCACCCGCAGGAGCCTAAAAGTGGTTGTCAGGCTCGACGGATCATCCAGGCAGCGGCACTGGCGCCTGGCCTGGTATGACGAAACCTGGCCCTCGCCCGCGGTGCGCAGATTTTCTCGACGTCCCCTTCCCGAGAGGGGGACCGCCGGCATGGATCGGATGGGGTAATCATGGATTTCCCGGACCTGAGCTCAATCCTGAAGCAGTTCACCCTGGGGGTCTCCTTCGGCAAGGACTCCCTCCACCTGAGCCTGCTCTCCCTTCACTGGAAGCGTTTGCGCAGGGTGGATCGGCAGACCATCGACCGCTTCGACCAGGTGTCATCCACCGAGGGCCGGCGGCAAGTCCAGGGCTTCCTGAAGCGAAACGAAGTCACCCACTGCAACGTGGTGCTGTCTCTGCCCCACCGGGAGGTGCTGGTCCGTGAGCTGGAGTTGCCCCTGGAGGCTCGGGACAACCTGGCCAAGGTGGTGGAATACCAGATGGTCAACCTGCTGCCTTCCGAGGAGCAGGCCGTCAGCTACGACTACCTGGTGGTTCAGGAGGCATCCAATCCGCCGCGGTTGCGGGCCACCATCTTTGTCATCCTGCAGTCCACGCTGGAGCGATACCTCGACCTTTGCCGGGGCCTGGGCCTGACATTGGATCGCATCGTTCCTCAAGCGGTGGCGGTCGCCGACTATGTCCGGTCGGCGTCTCCAAAGGCCGGATCGGCCGCCGCCCTGATTGCGGTGCCGGCTCCCGGCGGAGGGGAACTGGTGGGGCTGGCGCAGGGACAACTGAGGCTGTGCAAGGAATATCGGAGCGACGTCCCCGATCTGGCGGAAGCCCTCGAAAACGAAGTGGACCTGTTTCGGGGAGAGGCGCGCTTGCCGGAGGAAACACCGGTGGAACTCTTCCTGGCGGGAGACGCTGAAGCCCTTTCGGAAAGCGGCGGGGAGTTGAACCCTCGGGTGGTGCCCCTGCCCCAGGCGGCTGTGGTCCGCCGGACCGGGCCTGCCGATCGGGACCCCGGAACCCATTGGCCCGCCCTGGCGGCGGCCTTCTGCGGCTTCAGGCGCAAGGATGCCCTGGACGTCAACCTGCTGCCGGTGGAGCAGCGGGTGCGGAAACCGCGCTGGGAGATGCTTCCGACATACGGCTTGCTGGGAGTCAACGGTCTGCTGCTGCTGGCGCTGCTGTTCCGAGGGCCGGTGCAGCAGGGAGCGCTTTCCGAGGAGCTGAGCCGGGAGCGCCGGCGGCTGCAGCCTGCCGTGACCGCCGTGCGCGAGCTGGAGTCGCAAGCGGACCACTGGCGCGGCCGGGCCGGACTGCTCAGCCGGCACAAGCACCGCAACCGGGCACTGCTTGCCGCCCTGGACGACCTGTCTCTCATCTGGCCTCAGGACTCCATGGTGACCCTTTTCAACCTGGAAGACGGGGTGGTCCGGGTTCAGGGAACTTCCGGGCAGGCC
>JAPVWS010000522.1 GCA_027493295.1 Candidatus Versatilivorator vitaminiformans
TTCAAATCGAGCTTGCTGGAGGTGCGCTACAAAGGCAAGAATATCCACGAAGTGCTGCAGATGACGGTGCGGGAGGCCATGAGCTTCTTCTCAGCCGTCCCCCGGCTGACCAGGAAACTGAGGGTGTTGGAGGACGTGGGGCTCGGCTACCTCCGGCTGGGACAATCGGCCACCACGCTCTCGGGCGGGGAAGCCCAGCGGATCAAGCTGGCCTTTCATCTCTCCCGTCAAGTGGGCAAGCACGCGCTCTACCTGTTCGACGAACCCACCACCGGTCTGCACTTCGACGACGTCCACAAGCTGTTGCGGGCTTTTCGCCGCCTGGTTCGGGCCGGGGCTACCATCCTGGTCATCGAGCACAACCTGGATGTGATCAAGACGGCCGACTGGATCGTCGACCTGGGACCGGAGGGAGGCGATCAAGGCGGCACCGTGGTGGTCGCCGGCCCCCCCGAGCGGGTGGCCGTCGCCAAGGGGAGCCACACGGGCCGGTTCCTGAAGGAAGTGCTTGCCGGTAACGGCCAAAGGGTGCATTGAATGGCGATACGCGTCCACAGACAGGGGCGGTGGCCCCTGCCGCCGGCGCCTCGGGCCCTGCTGTTCTGCCTCTGGACGATCCTGGCGACTTGGGCTCTTCCGGCCGACTCCAGTGCCGGCGGTCCGGTCCTGCATTCCCCGGCCCCCGGAAAAGCAGCCGAGGAGGCGATCGGGCCGGAAGAAGCCGAGCCGGACTACCTCGGCCTGGCCGAGGGTCACCGCCGGGCCCGGGAGTACCTGCAAGCCATATCGGCCTACCAGTTGGCCCTGATCGAGGATCCTCACAATTCGGTGGCCTGGTTTGGCTTGGGGCTGTCCCAGTACGAAGCCGGCCAGGTTCAGGAAGCCATCGGCTCCTACAGGGAAGCCCTGAAGAACGACCCCGACCTGTGGGAGGCGGAGATGAACCTGGGGGTCATCTGGTTCAACCGCAAGAACCCGGGTCAGGCCCTTGTTCATTTTGAGCGAGCCAAGGCCTTGAGCCCGGAAAGCTGGCGACCCTTCTTCCTGACGGGAGAGGTCCATCGCTTGCGGGACCACCTGGCGGACGCGGAAACCAGCTACAAGCAGGCGCTGGATCTGGCCTCGGACGGGGATGAGCAAGCCGTCATCCACGCGGCTCTGGTCTCCGTCTATCTCGGGAGAAAGGACTATGCCGGAGCCGCCAGGCACGTCATGGCCTCCCGTCCCCATGCGACGGACATGGAAGCGAGCGACCGCCAGTTGGCGGCCCTTTACCTGGAGATGGGGCAGGAGGATAAGGCCCTGGTCTACTTGGAGCGTCTGGCGGCCGATCCCTCGACGGGACCGGAGTTGCACGAGACCATCGGTTGGATGCGGGTGGATCGGAAGGACCACGACCGGGGCATCCAGTCGCTTGAAATCGCACTGGAGCGGCAACCCGACCCGGCGCGGAGGGAGAAGCTCTCGCTGCAGATCGTCAAGCTCCATATTCGCCTGGAGCAGTTTGACGAGGCCGTTGCCCTGTTGCAAAAGGGACTGCCCGGATCGACCAATCCCGAATGGTATTTTCTGCTGGGATCGCTCCACCTGCAAGCCGGCCGGCTGGAGCCTGCCGGGAAGAGGCTGGCTCAGGCCCTGCATCTGGACGCAGACTGCGCCCAGTGTTACAACAAGCTCGCCGCCATTTTCCTGAAGCAGGAAGATTTCGGCCGGGCCATACCGCTGCTGGACCGCTATCGGGAACTGCAGCCGGAGGAGGCAATGACCTACTTTTACCTGGGAGTTGCCTACGACAGGCTGGGGCACTATGGTAAGGCCATCCCGCCGTACGAGAAGTTTCTCGAGTTGGACCAGGGGCGGCGCGACCGGGAGAGCTTTCAGGTTCGCCAGAGGTTGAAGGGCCTGAAGAAGAGGGCAGGGAGAAGGTGACTTGAAAGCGATGGCCACCATGTGCGGAGCGCCCCTCCCCGCGGGACGCGGCCGCGGTGTACGCAAGCCAAGGCTGCCGTGCTGCAGCTGGGTCCGGTCTCTTCCGGTCTGCCTGGTGATCCTGTCCCTGGCAAGTCCAGTCCTCGCCCGCGACACCAAGCTGGAGCGCCAGTACCAGGGCCAGCAGGCCAAGCTGAGGCGGCAGGGAAACACCGTCAAGAAGGTAAAGATCCTGATCAAGATGTCGACCATAGACCTGGAAGTCGTCAGCCGCAGGGTGCGGAGGGGCCTCTATACCGACGCCGACCGCATCCTGGAGCGATACGCCGGCACCGTCGCCCGGGCCGAGCGGGTCCTGAAGGATTCGCAACGGGACCCTCAGCGCAAGCCCGCCGGTTTCAAGCACCTGGAAATTTCCCTGCGAAAGCAGTTGCGGCAACTGACGGACCTGAGGGACCTCTACCCCTTTGACCGGCAACAGGTGATCGACCGCACCATCGCCTGCGCCGAAGCGGTCAAGCGGCGCATGATTGCGGCGCTGTTCGGACCCGACAACACCGGCCGTTCCAATGGAGGGTCTGCCGGGGCCGGTCGGAAAGGGACAGACGAGGATCCTTCCCCATGTCGGATCGAGTGAGACCATGAGAACAGGAATCCATCGCGTGGGTGCCGGTCTTTCCCGGCGATATTGGAACCGTTGGCCCGCCTGGGCAGCCGCGGCGGCGGCCTGGGCCTTGCTGCTGCCGGTCCCCGGTGGGCTCCATGCCCGCGCCGTCGACTATCTCAGCCCCGAGGAGATCGAAAAGGTTCGGGACTCTCAGAAGCCCCACCAGCGGATGTCGGTTCTGAACGACATTTTCAAGCGCCGCATGGAGGGCGCCAAGGCCAGTTGGAAGGCTTCCGAGGCCGGGGATGGCGGTTCCCGAGCCCAATCCCGGCGCCAGGGGAAAGAATCGGCCGAGCCAACCCGAACCCTTTCCTTCAGGGGATGGATGAAAGAAGTGGCGATGTGCCTGGAGGACATCGAGACCAATCTGGACAGCTATCCCCTGAATCGGCCTCTCAGCGTTTGGGATCTGGAAACGGGACGGCCCATACGCATGAACGCCAAGAAGTTCCGCAAGGCGTTGAAGAAACTGCGGAAAACCCTGACCGAGTTCGACGGCTGGCTTGCCCTCAGGCTGGATCGAGTGGAAGGAAGCGAAAGTCGATTGGCGGAGGAGGTTGCCGACATTCTGTCGGATCTGGACGAGGCATTGGAGGAGACCATTGAGCTGGCAGGCGGAGTCGTTGACGAGGAGGGGCCGTCAAAGCGCCGGGCCAGGCCGTGAGAGGCGATGAACACTCAGCCTGAGCGGAACATCGGCCGCGGGGGCTTGACCCTGTCGCAGATCGGCCGGATCTTTGCCGAGGCCTACCACGGGCTTGAACGAGAACAACCCTGCCCGTCGATCGGGGTCGAGTATTATCGCTTCGTGGGGATCAACCACACCGTTCGACTCCGGGAGGGCCGGCTCCTGGTTCGGCTCAGCGATCTCTTCCGGCGGGCGCCGGCGCCGGTCATGGAGGCGTTGGCCTCCATTCTGCTGGCCAAGCTGTACCGCCAGGAGGTGCCCCGGGCGGCTCGGGCAGCCTATCGGGAGTTCAGCAATTCTCCCGAGATGAGGCGAAAGGACCGGGCCTCCCGGCGAAAGCGCGGGCGCAAGCTGCTGGCTGGCCCCGAGGGCGACCGATACGATCTGACGCTCCTGTTCGACGAACTCAACCGCGAATACTTCAAGGGACGCCTGCCTGCTGTCCGGTTGGGGTGGAGCTTGAGGAAGAGTCGCAGAATTCTGGGACACTTCGATCCGTCTCACCGGAGCATCACGCTCAGCCGCTGGCTGGACCACCCCAGGGTTCCGGAAGTGGTGGTGCGCTATGTTCTCTTTCACGAGATGCTGCACGCCAAGCTTCTGGCCCGCTCCTTCTTCGATGTCAGGAACCCCCATTCCCGGCAGTTTCGTGAGGAAGAGCAGACCTTTCGCGGACATGAAGAGGCCAGGAACTGGATCCGGGACTGTTCCTGAGCCTGGGCGGTGAACACGGAGCAGTGCAATCTTCTGCAAACGCGGATTTCTTTGCAGTTGCGTGATATCAAGAGGCGTTTTTCACAGCTTTTTCCACAGCATCTGTTGAAATCCGACTTCGCCGGCACACGGCGCCGGCGATCTTGCGGCGGCATGAACCAGGGAGCTCCGCTGTGAAGAGACTGACACCCGAACAGCAACGATTTTTCCGGGAGGAGGGCTATCTGGGGTTCGGCCCCTTTCTGGATGAGGACCGGGTCCGGAAGATCGGCGAGGCCATCGACGCCATTGCCGGCGGCGAGATACCCTATCCTCCGGAGTTGATTCGCTGGGAGCCGGTATCGCAAGGAGCGGACCTGGGCCGTAGTGCCGCACGGAAGAAGTTCGTCTACCAGATTCGCTACCCTCATCGTCACATTCCCCTGTTCATGGAGCATGCCGCCGACCCGGCGCTGCTGGATGTGGTGGAGGACCTGCTGGGACCGGACCTGGTGATCTACAACACCCAGGCGCTGCTCAAGCCGGCGTTTCACGGGACCTCTCAGCCCTGGCATCAGGACGCGGCCTACTGGCCGATTCGCCCCATGAACATGGTGAGCTGCTGGATCGCCATCGATGAAGCCACGCTGGAGAACGGCTGCATGCGCTTTGTTCCGGGGAGCCACAAGCGGGGCCTGGCCGAGCACAGGAGCGGCCGCCCCCTGTCGGCGGCCAGCGGAGGCACGGCAGCCGCGGTGCAGGAAATCCAGGTGGACGAGTCCGAGGCGGTGGCGGTTCCGGCCAGGCCGGGGCACGGTTCGCTGCACCATTGCCTGACCCATCACGGGACGCCGCCCAACCGCACGCCCCATCGCAGGCGGGCCATCATCTGCCACTATATGCCGTTGGATTTCCGCTACACCGGTCCGGAGCAGGAGCGGCCGCGGTTCCACGTGGTTCGGGGAAAGCGCTGCGGCGAGATTGTCTAAGGAGGTTCACTTGAAGGACAGCGGGAAGGCCATCAGCGGTGTCGTCCCTATCATCCCGGTCCCCTTCGATGCGGGGGAGTCGGTGGATGAAGTCGCCTTGCGGCGCCTGGTCGACTTCGCGGTCGGCTGCAAGGTGGATGCCGTCTGCCTGCCTGCTTACGGTAGCGAGTTCTACAAGCTTTCCGAAGAGGAGCGGACCCGCGTAGTGGCGGTGGCGGTCGAACAGGCGGCGGGCCGCCTGAAGGTGGTTGCCCAGTGCAACCACGGTTCCTCCAGGGTGGCCTCGGCGCTGGCCAGATCCAATCTCGAGGCCGGGGCGGACCTGGTATCCATTGCCATACCCCGGCAGTTTCCGGTCCCGGACGAGGACCTGTTGAGATTTCTGGCGGCATTCCTCGACAGCTTCACGGCCCCCTGCCTGCTTCAGGACTTCAATCCGGGAGGTCCCACTCTGAGCACCGCGTTCCTGACCCGGCTGCGAGCGGAGTGTCCCAATCTGGCCTACCTGAAACTGGAGGAGCCGCTCAGCGCCTCCAAGGTGGCCGCAATGGTCCATGCCACCGGAGGCGAGGTGGGCATCCTCACCGGCTGGGGTGGGCTGTACATGATGGAGTTGATTCCCGCGGGCATCTGCGGCCTGATGCCCGGGTTGGGCCTGGCCGATCTTCTGAACCGGATTTTTTGGCTGGCAAAGGAAGGGGACACCGACCAGGCGTTTCACTTCTTCGAGAGAATCGTCCCCCTGCTGTTCCTGTCGCTGCAACACCTGGAGCTCTATCACTACTGCGAAAAACGCCTGCTCCAGGCCAGGGGGTGGCTGGGGGAGACCCACTGTCGACAGGCAGCCTACCAGCCGGACGTCCATACCCGGGCGCACCTGGAACGCCTGCTGCAGCGGGTCCTTCGGACGCTGGAGGACGCCGGCCTTGGGAAGTTAGAAGTGTGAAGTTTGAAGTGTGAAGAGTGGACAGTGAAGAGTTGTCAGCCGAGGGTTTTGGGAACGGGCGAGTGCCTGATGAACCGACGGCGCTTTTTTGAAGGACTGCGCCGAGACCGACAAGGTGTGTTGCGTGTCGATCAAATAACTCTCCACTCTCCACTCTCTACTAACCACTAAAAAGGAGATCATTGGTGAGGAAAAACAAGCTCAAGCAACAGCTCAAGTCCGGTCAGCCCACGCTGGCGACCCATCTGCACAGTATCTGGCCCTCTGTGGTCGAAGTGGTGGGACACACCGGCGTCTTCGACTACGTGGAGTTCGTGGCCGAATATGCTCCGTTCGATCTGAACTCGCTGGACAATTTCTGCCGTGCGGTCGAGCTTCATGACATGTCGGCCATGATCAAGGTGGACCAGGAACCCCGTGGATTTCTAGCCCAGCGCGGCATCGGGTCCGGCTTTCAGGCAGTCCTGTTCTCGGACTGTCGAACCGTGGAGGACGTGCAGGAGTGCATCCGGTCCGTCAAGCCGGAGACCCCGGAGGCCGGCGGGCATCACGGGGTGGCCACGCGCCGCATCACCTACATGAGGTACGGGGGGTCAGCGGAGTACGCCCGGGCCCTGGATGAAACGGTGGTGGCGCTGATGATCGAAAAGAACACGGCGGTGGAGCAACTGGACGAGATCCTGGCCCTGGGTGGCATCGACATGATTCAGTGGGGTCCGGCCGACTACTCGCTCAGCATCGGGCGGCCCGGGGAGTGGCGCCAGCCGGACATCAAGGCGGTGGAGCGCCGGGTCATCGAAGCCGGTCTGAAGGCCGGCATTCCCCCGCGGGCGGAAATCGAAAGCGTCGACCAGGCCAAGTACTACCTGGATCTGGGCGTGCGCCACTTCGCCCTGGGAACCGACGTCATGGTTCTATTCCACTGGCTGAAGGGGAACGGGGAAAATCTGAGAAAAGCGCTGGATGGAGCCTGATCGGCGGCTCGATGGGGGATGCCGGCGGGTTGTCCCGCCCGGCTCATGTCCTGTTTCTCAGACTGGACATTAGTGCTGCAGGACGCCGGCCACGTAGCTCAACAGGTCTCCCTGGCTCCTGGACACTTCCTTGAGGCGCCCGTAGTCTCCCCCGAGCTGACAGAGCTGGACGGCGCTGGGGCAGGTGAGCTGGGCCGGGTCGACGCCGGCGAGGTGCTGGAGAGACACTTCCACGGCTTCGGGATAGCGCTGGATTCTGGCCAGCAGGCCGACCAGGACCTGGGCCGCGTTGGAGTCCCCGTCCTCTCCCCCTTGCCGGGGCAGCTTTCCCCGGAAGTGGGCCACGGTCCGGTCCACCTCGCGCCCCAGCAGGGCCCGCAGATAGAAGGCGTAATCCAGGTAGCCGTCGAAGGGCGGGGTCCCGCGGTACTGGAATTCGGACGACAGGTGGGTGCCGTATTCGGCCAGCTCCAGGGCCAGCTTCAGCATCTCCGTATCTTCCAGGTCCAGGCTCATCTGGACCACCGAGAGCAGGTGGGAGCTGTCCACGTAGTAGCTGAATTTTCCGAACAGCCAGCTCCTCCCCTGGATCAAGGCGGTGACGGAAGAGGTCTCGGGGGCGTTCCCCTCTTTGTCGGCGATGGTCCGTTTCAGGTTGTCCAGCACTTCTCCGTGGAGGGTGCGGATCAGCAGGGCCACCGACTCGGCGCGCCCCTCCTCCGCCGGATATTGCTGGATGCCGGTGATGGCCCGGCAGGTTCCATAGCTCTGCAGCAGCAGCTCGAAACCCTTGCGGGGGTTGACCCGTTCATAAAGGGCGATCTCGATGATGGCGGCCATCTCCTCGGATGGCTCCAGCTCTTCGATGGCGGCAGCCACGGGGCCGGTCTCGCCGATGGCCCGAAAGTAGGGCCAAGCCTGCTCGATGGCTCCGTCATCCAGGAAGAGTTGCCCCACTTCGCGGGCGGCTGCGATCTGGGCCTGGTGGTAGGAGGCCGCCTTTTCCTTGGGAAGCTCGGGTTTGGAATCGAGTTCGATGAGTCCCAGGCCCAACTCGTGCCGCTTCTTCATCAGCCGTGCATTGAAGATCAGCGGATAGTTCTTCTCCTGGCGGAATCGTTCGATCATCAGCTCGAACCCGGCTTCCGAGCCAGTAGAATTCAGGGCGTTTTCAACAGCGTCAAACAGGTCGTCGTTCATGACTCGTTCCTGAAGGATTCGCGGAGCCGGCTTGGCAGGACAGACCGCCCGGGAATCATACCATCTTGCAATGGTTCACGCTCAGGAACCCTCGTCTCCCGTCATACTTCGATGTTAATCATCCATTGCCTAAATGCCCGCTCGACTTGCTGCCGCCGCTATGTGGCTGCACTTACTTGAAACCTCAGAGCCCTTTGCAAAGTTCGCAGCGGGGCAGGTCATCTTGCCGGCAAACCTGAGGTTCTGCCTTTTTCAGTATCGGGTGCGACGTGATGAAAAATGCTTTCTAACCACAAAAGGCACAAATTGTGTTTTTGTGCCTTTTGTGGCCATTCCCGGTCAACGTCCCGCTGCCGAATCGGCACTGGCTGTGGTCCGGCAAGCCGGCGTGCGCCCCATTGAGGAGCAAGAGTGATGGGAGGAGGCGCCACCCGGGAGCGCGGGCATCCCGCCCGCAGGCACTCCCGTTGCGTGCCCCTCAGTTTCCCTGCGATGCCGCACCCGGCCACCCTGCCAGCGAGAACGGCACCAGGGCTCTGCTTCGGCCGAGCCCTGGCGCCATTGCCGGTCGACCCGGGTGGATGGAGATGGCCGAGGCTGTGCCACTGTTGTGCGGGCGGGACGCCCGCGCTCCCGGGTGGGCTTCATCCCATAACGTCGTCGCAGTAAAGGAAGTCCATCGGTCTTTGTGATTGTTCGTGATTCCTCTTCACCAACCATCGGCAGTTTCTTCCTTCAATGATCTGCCCGGCAGGGCAGGGGCGTCACTTACCTGAAACAGGGGTATTTCAGAAACAGGGGGTATCAACCATGAATAGATTCCAGTCTTGCCTATTGGCCGTTTTCATGTCGGTTGCCTGGGCTTGCCAGTCCTCGAAAGGTCCCCAGGAGCACTCCCAACCGGTCGGAAAGGAAATCGTTACCGTTGCCGGCAACGGATCGGCGGGCTATTCCGGTGACGGTGGCCCGGCGGTGCAGGCTCAGTTGAACCAGCCCTTCGGGGTGGTGCGCGGGCCGGACGGCGCCCTCTATATTTGTGACACCGGGAACCACGCGATCCGCAGAGTGGCTGCCGACGGGACCATCGCCACCGTGGCCGGCAATGGGAAGGCCGGCTATTCCGGCGACGGCGGCCCCGCTCTTGAGGCCAGCCTGAACGAGCCTTACGAGATTCGCTTCGACCGCCAGGGAAATATGCTGTTCGTGGAGATGGCCAACCACGTGGTGAGGCGGGTGGACGGCCAAACCGGCCTGATTTCCACCCTGGCGGGCACTGGGGAGGACGGGTTCAACGGCGACGGGGGCCCGGCGGTCGAGGCCAGGCTCAGCCGGCCCCACAGCATCCAGCTCGGTCCTTCCGGGGACCTCTTCATCTGCGATATCGGCAACCATCGAATTCGGAAGGTCGGCCGGCAGGACGGCCACATCGTGACCTTCGCCGGGACCGGAGAGCAGGGCAAGACCCCCGACGGAGCCGCTCTGTCGGGAACTCCGCTCAACGGGCCCCGCGCACTGGATTTCGATGCCGAGGGCAATCTGTGGCTGGCCTTGCGGGAAGGCAACGCGGTCTATCGCATCGACATGGAGGCCCTGTCGATCCACCACGTGGCCGGGACCGGGAAGTCGGGATTCACCGGTCACGGGCAGCCGGCCCTCCAGGCTACGCTGTCGGGTCCCAAGGGATTGAGCGTGGGGCCGGAGGGCAACATCTACCTGGCGGACACCGAGAGCCATTCCATCCGCATGGTGGACCGAAGCCGGGGCACGCTCGAACTGGTTGCGGGCACCGGCGAGGCGGGAGACGGACCGGAGGGAGACCCCCTGAATTGCAAAATGGGCAGGCCCCACGGAGTCTTCGTGGATAACGACGGCTCCGTTTTCGTGGGAGACACCAACGCCCACCGGGTTCGGGTCATCCGGTCCCACAAGAAGCGGGAGGGTTGATAGGTCCCGGATTCGTTCCGGCCGGTTGTGGCCCCGAACCGCCCTGCCGCCCGCGGGACCGACACCCCCCGGAACCGCCTTTACAAGCCTCTTTGCGCGTGCTACTCTGCGCCACGTGTTGGAGCCCGACTTGGCCGGTGCCAACCTTGCTTCGCGGCCGGTCCATTTGAAAGTTCCAGCGCCACCCGCCCGATTCCACCGGAGGGGCTGTAGCTCAGCTTGGGAGAGCGCCTGACTGGCAGTCAGGAGGTCGTGGGTTCGATCCCCATCAGCTCCACCAGATCCCCTTCCAGAGAAGTCCAATCGATTAGGACGACTGTCAGTTAAGGACCGTCGCAGTAGAGTACGAGACCTGATAAATCCCGAAAGAACCAAGGGCATCACCCAGGCTCCACTCGGTAAGTATCGGTTATAATCGCCGACGAATTCTCTCCCCTGAGTATCGCAGTTGACGAATGTGAGGCACGCCATGCGGCTTGGGTATTTACTCCCCCTTGGCCTCGTTTTCCTTGCTTGCGCTGGCCCGGAACTTCCCACTTCCGGCGAGGACGTAGACGCTCAGATCATGAGCGATCTCACCCCGTGGCAGGCCGCCCTATTGGAGATGAAATTAGTGCTGGACCCTCATGATGTGGTTGCTCGCAGCATGCTGCTCGAATACTACTTCTACCGTGGACCCAAAAAACTCCCGAGTCGGCCTGAAATAGAAGCACAAAGCGAACATATCCTGTGGCTCATACGCAACCGGCCGGAGGCTGCGGTGCTTTCGAAGCCCGCGGGAAGGATTCACTACATTCTTGACCCCAAGGGCTATTCGGAAGGCAAGAAAGCCTGGATGGATCAGTGGCAAAAGGATCCGACCAATTGGATCGTGCTGGACAATGCCGCAAAATTTTTCATGCACCAGGATAGCGACCTCGCGATCGAATTGCTTCGGCAGGGCCAATCGCTTGAAGGGGACAACCCCAATTGGCCGGAACAGCTAGGGCGCATGTATGCCCTGGATATCATTGGTGAGGATTCGACGGAGATGAAAACAGAACTTGCCGAGAAGGCCTTGGTTCACTTCGAAAAGGCTTATGACCTGTCGGATGGCCGTGGGCAAGCGTATCTTCTGACAGATTTGGCGAAAATGGCCCTTACGGCCAACCGGTACGAGAAAGCCACAGGGTATGCGAGCGCAATGTTGGCTTTGTCTGAGGACAGTCCCGATTGGAACTCCGGAGAACACATCCATCACGGAAACCTGGTTCTCGGCAGAATTGCACTGGCCGAGGGTGATATCGAAGAAGCGAAGAGACGTTTGATTGCAGCTGGCAAAACGACGGGCTCCCCATCACTCAATTCGTTTGGGCCAGATATGATGCTGGCTAAAGAACTCCTCCAAAAGGGTGAGAAAGAGGTCGTTCTCGAGTATTTCAGGCTTTGCGCCGGGTTTTGGGAATTGGGACAGGACAGGTTGGAAGAATGGTCGGATCTGGTTCAAGCGAATCGGGTGCCCGATTTCGGTGGAAACCTCTAACACTGGAGCCTTTTGCAAAATTCGGCAGCGGGACGTTTACCGGGAATGGCCACAAAAGGCACAAAAACACAATTTGTGCCTTTTGTGCTTTTTGTGGTTAAATAGACTTTTTCACCCGGTCGCACGCGATATTGAAAAAGGCAGAACCTCAGGTTTTCTGGCAAGATGACCTGCCCTGCTGCGAATTTTGCAAAAAGCTCACTGAGTAATCGTTTTGGTCGGGTGATGCTGCAGGAATCACTCCAAGACGTTCCTGCCCCCACTTCGGACAAGCTCCCCGCCCCACCGCTTTCACGTCCTGGTCGTGACTGACCTGCTCTCCGGGTGAAACCTACATCGGATATGGCAACCCTGTTTCCGTTGCAGGACACTAGGCATCGGGGCCGACTCCCTCGCGAGTCTCGGCAATCACCTGGTCGACCACGGCCCGCAACGCTTCCTGCTCGGTGTCGCCCTCCAGCCGGCGGAGCCGAAACAGGTCGAGCTGGCGGTCGGCGCCGCTGCCTTCTCGAACGATGGTGAGGACGTGGCCGAGCTCCCGCTCACAGCCGAGCTCGTGGGCATCCTCCGCCAGGTCTTCCACCAGCCGCGAGGCGTAATCTTCGATGTCCACGCGTTCTTCGGCGCCGTACAGGTCACCGAAGAACGCCAGTACGCCGTATCGTTGGGCAAGCCAACGGTTCTCCGCGATAAACTCGGTCGGCGGATCGGGAGGCAGCAGACCTGCGCTGTCGAGGCGGGACAGGCGCCGGACCAGCGAAGCGTAGAGCGCCACGATACTCGCCACGTCGTCGAGACGCGGGCAAACGTCGCAGATCCGAATCTCCACCGTCGGAAAGTTTTGGGAGGGTCGGATATCCCACCACAACTCGCTGCCGCTCTGGATGAAACGCATGCGCTGGTAGGTTGCCAAGAGGCGTTCATACTCCGCCCGCGACGACAGCGGGCCCGGCAGGCTGGTGCGGGGCAGCACTCCCATGATGTTCAGGCGGTTGGACTTGAAGCCGGTCTCGCGCCCGCCGTGGAACGGCGAGGATGTCGACAGCGCGTGGAGCAGCGGCAGGTAGGGCCGCATGGCCGTCATGACCCGGATCCGCGAGTCGGGGTCGCCGAAGCCGGCGTGGATATGCATGCCGCCGATGAGTAGCTGCCGCACGCTCTCCTGAAAGGTGACGACGAATCGCTGGTAGCGTTCCCGCGGCGTGATCAGTTGGGACTTCCATTCGGCGAACGGGTGGGTCGATGCCGCCAGCACCGCCACGCCGTGCTCGGCGGCAGCCTCGATCACCAGGCGGCGGGTTTCCCGCACCGCCTCGCACGCCTCCGTCACCGACCCGCACACCCTGGTGCTGGTCTCGATCTGCGTCCGGAACGCTTCGTGCGCGACCGTGTGGGGCCCGCGGTTCCGTTCGCACGCCTCGAAGATTCCCGGGCTGGGATCGGACTCCAGGTCGCGGGTGTCGGGGTCGACCAGGAAGAACTCCTCCTCGACGCCGAGCGTGATATTGAGATCGGATTCACTCACGGTCATGGTGGGAAACGCGGGATGACTCCCCGTTAATCAGTGAGCCTCTTGCAAAATTCGTCAGCGGGACGTTTGCCGGGAATGGCCACAAAAGGCACAAAAACACAAATTGTGACTATTGTGCTTTTTGTGGTCGGATTGCATTTTTTGCCAGGTGGCACGCGATATTGAAAAAGGCAGAACCTCAGGTTTGCCGGCAAAATGACCTGTCCCGTTGCGAATTCTGCAAAATGCTCAGCATCTGAAAATTCTAATTTGTCCAAGCATGTCGAGAGTGCCTCTTCCCGAATATGGCGATGCGTCGTGCTCAGACCGGCAACAGATCCGGAAAATGGCGGACGGACTGGGACTCTATCGCGAAGTAGCATCCAAAGGAAGCAACCTCTCCACTATCCGTTCGTTCCGGTCTCAGCATAGATTGCTTCCGCATATTCTTTCAATCCCTCGGCCACATCATCGAAGCCCCGACGCATGTATCCACCGAAACACAGGAACACCACCGGCGCCAGCATACCTGTCAGTCTATCCGTGTTGTGATAGATGCAACTGGTCTTACCGACTTGTTCGAGATGCTGCCCCCGCACCGCCAGCAGGAGCCAGGGCGCTCCGAATTTCTTTTCCCAGGCGATTAGCCGAGGTCTTTCGAATGCGCAAACGCTTTCGGCTATTCTGAACTTCGCCGGCCCCATGCGTACCAGCAGATTCGCGGGGGATCCGATTGAAAAATCGGTTCGGACCTGCGGCGTGAACGGGTTCCACTGGCTGTATTTGTCAACCTCGGTCAGGACAGTCCAGACGAAATCGATCGGCGCGTTGATTTGAATCGGATCGGTGCGAATTTCAAATTTATCCATGGTCAATCGCTCCCGGGATTCACCAGGCTTCCGAACCAGTCTTCCGACAGGTCCCACAACGCTCGCGAGACCGACTCCTGCCTGCATTGATCGCTTGGTTCGGCGATCTTGCAGTGCTCGTAATAGCTTCCGCCCTGTAACCGCGACTTGCTTGCGCACATCACCACGGTCTGCGCTCCGTGCTTCGGATGAAACAGTACCAGTGAAGCAAGTGCGGAACAGGCGCGGCTCAGGGTGACTCCAACCATTTCTTCCGGTATCGCGCTCCGGGTGATGTTGGTGAAGACCGACCCGGGGTGCACCGCCGTCGAAAGCAGGTTGTAATCCTTCCCGAACCGTCTTTCGATCTCGAATGCAAAATGAACGAGCGCCAATTTCGACAACCCGTACGCATCCCAGGAATTGTAACCCTGGCTGTCATTGAAAAGGTCTTTGTTCTCCATCCTGTCGTGCAAGTGGGAAGAAACGGTGACCACCCGTGCATCCCCACTCTCCCGGCCGCTCTTCTTCAGGCAAGGCAGCAGCAGTTTCGTCAGATGGAAGGTACCGAGATAGTTGGTTCTCCAATGAACTTCAAGGCCGTCCCTGGTGGCGGCCGGCCTTCTGCGCGGCGTGAGGATGTTCTTGTGGGTGCCCGCGTTGTTGACGAGGACGTGCAGGTGTCCTTCATGCCTGCGTCGATACCAGGCTGCAAAACCGCCGACGCTGTCGGCATCGGACAGATCGAGCGGGTGGACCGTGATCTTGCTCTCGTCGGCGTTCATGTCCCGCAAGTCTCTCTTCAGGCAGCTCTCCGTGGCTTCCACGTTCCTCAGGCTGGTGGCAACAACCTGGGCACCCCAGCCGGCAAGGATCCTTGCGGTCTCGTAACCGATGGATCGAGGAGAGGCTCCGGTGACGATGACCTTCCGTCCGGACAGGTCTACCCTTTCCGCCAGGGGCCTGCGGGTGCAAAGGCGCCAAAGGTGGCAGACGGCCTTGGCAAGGGTGCTGGGCATGTCTTTAGGGTGTTTGTAGGAATTTCCGCGATGCCGCCACCAGTTTTTCACTGGCTTTCCATAATCCGGCTCCGTTCTTGGGTTCGGATGCCGCTGCCAGGACAGCTTTCCGCTGCATCAGGTGGAGATACATTCCCGTGGTGTTGCCGGACTCCTCGGCACAGCACAGGTAAATGGCCGGTCCCACGGCCTCTTCCGGAGGTTGCAGGAAGTGCTGCAAGAGCGGGTTGACCAGCGGTCTGAGCAGCGCCGGCGTGTCCCTGGCAATGTTTGACGCAACACCTCCGGGACACATCGCGTGCACCGCCACCCTGACTCTGTCGCCCGGGTTCAGGCGGCGGGAGAGCTCGGTCGCGTACATGCACAACAGCAGCTTGCTGATGCCGTAGTACTTGAAGCTTTCCTTCCTGCGGTAGTCTGTGAATGCACCCAGACGATCGAAATCGACAGCGTGGGAGCAACGGTGAGCCTCGGACGCAACAAATACGATCCGCGGAGTCTCGCCGGGCCGGCTTGACGGACACATCACTCCGTCCCGCATCCATCGGTCGATCATGACGCGCGACGAAAGGAAATGCACGGCAAACATCATTTCGTATCCCTGCGCGGATTTTCTGGCTCTGGGAGTCATCAGTCCGGCATTCATCAGCGCAATGTCAATGCGAGTCCGGCGTGAATCCAAAAGGTCGCAGAATCGATGCACCGATCCAAGATCCGCGAGGTCGACCTCCATCATTTCCACGGTCGCGGATCCCGACCGCTTCCTGACGTCTTCGCAGATTTCCCCGTTTCCGGGCCGGCAGGCCAGAATCAGGTTGCCGCCGCGCCGCGCAAGCTCAACGGCGGCGGCTTTGCCCAGCCCGCTGTTGGCGCCGGTCACCAGGCAGGTCCTGCCGTCGATCCGCACATCGTCCGGCACCGGGCTGACTTCCGAGTGCTTCGGCTGCCTGAGGTCCCGGATCGCAGCGACCAGCGCGCCGAAAGCCGTGCCGTCTCCGATGAGTCGGGGTTCTTTCTCCACGGCGTAGGCTCCTTCAGCCGGAATTCTTTTATCAACGAGATCCGGTCTGTTCATTCGAACGGGATGGCGTACTTCTCACGATAGCCGGAGAAATATTCTTCGATCATCTCCTCGCTTAGCCCGAAATCGCTCAAACCATAGGAGTGCCGGCCGAAACGGTCTTGCGGATTGGCCTCGATATAGTTCTCTGCCCTCTGCGCCGTCGTATCGTCAAAGTTGATCCCGACCCACCGATAGATTCTCCGAAGTTGGGCGATGGGGTCTTGCATCAAGTCATGGTACGAGACGTCCATGAATCGATCGGGGCCCGCGCCTGACCGCACCGCTTCAGTCAATTCAATCATCCTGCGCGTCTTCCGGCACCAGTGCCTTGCGATTTCCCCTGGATCTACGCGATCGCTGAAAATGGCGCGGCCTTGCGCAACCATGCTGCAGAATGAAGGCAATGTTTTTCGCGGATCGCGGTGGGTCTGTATGATTCTCGCATCTGGGAAGGTCTCCAGAAAAACATCCAGATATTCCATGTGGTGCGGGGTCTTCAGCACCCATTGGCTGCCCGGGCATTGCCAGCACAGAACCTTCAAGACTTGGCGAAAATGTTCGTAAGCCTGTCTATGGTCCTGGTCCTCCAGCCAGCGAGAGTACCCGGGAACATGCATGGTCGCTTCGGGCGCCTGACTCATGAAACTCAGGTCAAGCAGCATGACATCCTCTTCCGGCTCGCTGTAGCTGATCGGATGGACCGCCATGAACCGCGGTGACAGGTAGGTAATGGCCCGCTGCGCCAGAATCGAGCGAAGCTTGCGGGAAATTTTCCCGCGCCCCTCCATGCCGCCCGCCGGCACCGGCTCCAGCAACTCCGCACCTGACAGGCCGCGGATGTCGGGATTGGAGTGCAACAGGCGGTGCAACAGCGTTGTTCCGGATCGTTGCAACCCGGTAACCAGGATGATCCTGCCAAGATCGATGTCATGGATTTCCGGATGTGTCCTGAGCATTTCCTGGATCCTCAAGCGATGGACAAGCGCACCGGTGAGTCGGGATTTCTGTATCAGCCTGCCCGTGGCGGTAAGACCGGCTTCGCGGTTGATGGACTTGACCAGCACTGCCAGGGCCTCGAAATGTCCCCCGTCACCGAAATCCGTCAGTCCCGTCTTTTTCCTGGCGCGCTCGACGAGAACCTCGGCGTTCAGGTCACCCGACAGCCCGAGTTCCCTGCCCAGGTAGTTATAGACCCTGATCGGCAATGGCCGATAGGGGTGTTCATAGTCCCTCGACGTCACATAGTCCCTGTCACCCATGACGATGTCCCGGTTCTCAGCCCGTTTCACAGCCTGCTCAACCTGACCAGCCGGGTGCTGGGTTGAGGGATTTCACGGGCGCGCACCCACCGAAAACTCATCGTCCCGCAAGTGTGGCCAGTGGTCTCGATCCAGTTGGGCCGGCCGGGGTCTTCATGCGCCACGATCAGCCGAATGGAACGGTCGTCTTCATAGTGGGCCAGATGCTTGTTGGTGTGAATCCTGTAGTGCCGATAGTCCAGGGATTCCATCCAGTAGTTGTTCAACTGGAAGTTCCAGTACTCGCATTCCGGGGGCGTGACTTCAATCAAGAGGGCCTCGCCCTCTCCAATCGCCCAGTGGCTGTGGTAGTAGGTGATGTTGGGATCGCCCCCGGCGGCCAGCGATACTTCCGGATCGAACATCGGCAACAGGTTGCTGTGTTTCTGAAAGTCGCGCGCCCATTTCGCAAACAGCAGCGGTGCGCCTGCCACCAGCGCTCCCGCCTTTGCCAAACCCTCGTCAAGCTGTCTCGCTGTCAGAGGGGCGGGACGGCGCTCATGCTCGGGACAGTTGATGCGTTCGATCCGCAGTTCCGCGGGAGTTTCGGTTTCCCGATCGAGGAACGTTTGACGAACGACCAGGGCGCCGGTCTCGGCTGTCATGGGCAGCCAGTTCCCGGGTTGAGGTCTCGAACTGAGCACGAGTTGGAATGATCCGTCCGCGTCCATTGCGATCTGATCGGATTCGATGTGCCCGGTGGGAGGCAGGCCACCGCCCTGACCGTAATTCCCGGACTGGGTGCCAAAGCTCAGGTAGGCGATGGTGTTGCGTCGTCCGGAGATCCTGTACTCGTAGCTGCCGTTCAGAGCAGCCGTCTGGTAGAAATTGTCCGGATTGTCGCTGCCCAGCTTGGTGACCTCGTCGACGACGCGGTGCAGCACCGGCGCCTTGGCGTCGGCGTGTTCCACGAACGCCATCAGGCCCGCGCGGGCGATACGGCTGAGGTATCGATAGCCTTCCGCCTGGTTGAACCGATCCTGCGGAGCGCCCGGGAACTGCAGTGCGGCTCCCGCCGCCTTGAGGGTATCGCAGAATTCGTTCCAGGACTCGCCAAGGACGACCCGCCGGGCGGCAGCGTCCTCTTCCGTTTGGCCCCTCAGCCACCGGATCAAGAGGGACATCCGTCGAAACAGACTCAGGAGCAATATGCCGAGCTTTCGCATGGTTCACCTCTTCAACCCGGGCTGGCCCAGTTGACTGTCGTGGGTGGATCGCTCTTGGTCCCTTGGTGGCCAGAGCCTGGCGCGCGTGCGATTGTGGGCACCGTTTCAGTCTTGCTATGGTAGCTTGGGGCAGGTGGTTTTCCAATTGCCCTGCTGCGGACACAGGCGTCGATTCGGCGGGGCCGCAAGTGTTTGGGGTGGCAGTTGTTCTGCCGGCGGACTTTCTGGCCCTCTCAAGCCGGGCTTTCAGGTCATCCGGTCGCTCGAGTTGCTTGGCACATCCTGCAGGAACAGCTTGTTTTCAGTTCGCTCATAGGGAATCGGCATCCACATGGCCGCAACTCACTTGGACTCTTCGGTGTCGGGCGACATCGCATTCCAGGCGGAAATGCTGAAAGGTGTTGCCCGCACCTTCGCGCTCACCATTGCTCAGTTGCCGCGCAACCTGTACGAGGCGGTGGGGAACGCCTATCTCCTTTGCCGGATTGCCGATACCATCGAAGACGATCGGGCGCTTTCCGTGGAGCAGAAGCAGGCTTTCTCGGAACGATTTTCCGAGATCGTGGCCGGCCGAGATGACCCCGCTTCGTTTGCCGAAGAGCTCGGCCCCCTGTTGTCCTCGTCAGCCGGCAGTTCCACGGGGAATCTGGTCGCCAACACCCCTCGGGTTATCCGCGTCACTCAGCGTCTCAACCTTGCACAGCGCAAGGCGATACGCCGTTGCGTAGGGATCATGTCGCGCGGCATGGTCGAGTTTCAACGCAACGCGAGCGCCGAGGGCCTACGGGACGTGACGCAGTTGGACCGCTATTGCTATCACGTGGCCGGTGTGGTCGGCGAGACTCTGACGGCGCTGTTTTGCGAACACTCCGAAGAGATCGAAAAACGGCGAGAGGCTCTGATGCCGCTGTCGGTCTCCTTCGGTCAGGGGCTGCAGATGATCAACATCCTCAAGGACCTTTGGGAGGACCGCAGCCGCGGCGTATGCTGGCTGCCTCGGGACGTCTTCCGCGCGGCCGGAATGGAACTCCGTTCCCTCTCTCCCGGAATGGCCGATCCGGGCTTCGTCCGGGGACTTCTCCAGCTCGTGGCGATGACGAGCGACCACCTCGCAAACGGATTGCGGTTCATCGACAACCTCCCGACCCAAGAGACCGGCATTCGCCGCTCCTGCGTGTGGCCACTGGCGATTGCGGTGCTGACCCTGCGACGCATATGCCGCAAGCCGACCTTCAGGAGCGGACGGGAGGTCACGGTCTCACGGCGTAGCGTGTGGGCGGCAGCCATCCTCACCAGTGTCCTGGTGCGTTCCAACCTGGCGTTGAAATTGCTCTTCAAGCTATTTACCTTCGGTCTGCCCAAATCGTCGTCGGCATGAGCGGGGCCTCTTCAAAAGCACCGACCGGAACACCGAACACCCGACTCGTTGCCTGCCCCAGCCTGGTACGCCATTCAATCTGGGATTGAAACAGCCGCCCACCCGGTGAAAGAATAGGTGGGTTAAGCCACGGGTATGACCGGATGCGCCTGAAACCGTGCCGGAAACTCCGAGTCCTCGGAGGGGCACCCGGAAATCGATTGCCCGGATTTTCCCCGGCCGGGGGTATCCGAACCCAGAGTCCCAACCGGGGCCAGCCATGGCTATGAGGCCACTTTCCCTTCTGCTGCTCGCCGTCCTTCTTCCGGTGACCGGGTGCTACCGCTCGGGGGCCCCTCCCCAGCGCCAGCCCAGAGTGCAGGTTCCGGCGGTCTGGAACTCGGGGGAGGCAACGGAGAGAACGGTCGACGTCCATTGGTGGAAACAGTTCGGAGACCCCCAACTGGATGCCATGATCGAGGAGGCCCTGAGCAACAATCACCAACTCCTTGCTGCCGCCGACCGGTTGGAGGCGGCCCTCAACCAGGCCCGAATCGCCGGCGCCGATCTGGTGCCGTCCATGGGGTTTGCCCTGAACAGCAGCCGCCAGCGGCAGAACTTCATCGGTTTGCCCCTTCCCGGATTTGCCGGTCGGGTGCCCCAAGCGACCTACACCCTCATGGGAGTCGGTCTCGACATCAGTTGGGAGGCGGACCTTTGGGGAAGAATCCGCAGCGGTCAGGTTCGGGCCGGCGCTCTGGCTTCTGCACAGTCGGCGGACCTTGCGGCAGCCAGGCATTCCCTGGCGGCCCAAACGGCGAAGGCCTGGTTTGCCTCCGCCGCAGCACAGCTTCAACTGGCCCTGGCTCGCGAGATGGTGGCCAGCTACAAGACGACCTCCCAGTGGGTTCAAAAGCGCTTTGAGGCGGGTTTCCAGACGGCATTGGAATTTCGCATGGCCCTGGCTGACTTGTCCGAGGCTGAATCACTGGTTCATCTCCGTCGCGAGCAACTGGACCGCGGCATCCTGCAGATTGAACTTCTGGCCGGGCGCTATCCTGGTGGGGAATTGAAGGTTCGAGACGGTCTCCCCGTGGTTGCCTCCCAGGTTCCGGCCGGTCTTCCCTCCGAGCTCCTGACCCGACGGCCCGATCTCATCGCGGCCCAGCGGCGCCTGCTGGCCTCCGATGCGGGCATTGTCCAGTCTCAAGCAGCCCTTCATCCTCGATTGAGTCTCACCACCGGCGGTGGAACGGCCACCGATTCGCTGCTGAGCCTGTTGAATGGGAACTACGCCGTATGGAACCTGCTGGGCAACCTGGTTCAGCCCATCTTTCAGGGTGGGCGGCTGCGACGCCAGGTCGACATCGCCCGAAGCCGCTCCGAGGAGGCCCTGGAGATCTATACCGACGCTGTCCTGAAGGCCTTCGGGGAGGTCGAGACGGCCCTTACGGTCGAGAGTCTCTTGCATGATCGGCTGCGTGAACTGGAAGAATCGGCTGCCGAGGCCCGAGCGGCTCGGAAGCAGGCCCAGCTTCGCTATCGCCATGGTCAGGGCGGCGTGCTGACGGTGTTGGAGACCGAACGGCGGATCCTCAACATGAAGAGTCAGATCCTGGCCCTGCAGCATCTCCTGCTGGACAATCGGATCGATCTCCATCTGGCGCTGGGAGGTGGCTTCGATCCCAATGCCCCGGCGGGCTCGCCGGGAGCCCTCATCCCGGTGATGTTCGAGGGAGAGCAGGGCAAGTGACCAGGGTGCTGAAGGAGTTGCGGTCCGAGGCACTTGTGGGCGTCACGGAGGCGGCAAGGCAGGTTCCGAACTCCGGACTGAGGGACGCCGCCGCGGGCGAGTTAGGCAGGGGATACCATTTCCGGCCTCATCGATGAGAACGCAGGTTAAGCCAACGCGAATGGATTTCCCAAGCAGTCTCGAGTCTCCATGAGAGGGTGTGGACCATGAGATTTGCCGAAGAAATGCTCCTGTTGTTGCTCGACGAAAAGACAGGTTATTTCATCCCGATCCCGGAGTGGAAAATGTCCTGCGCACTGGCGGGGAGCGTCCTGATAGACCTCGCTCTGGAAGATCGCATCGACTCGGATCTGGAGACGCTTTCCCTGATTGATCCCAGACCTACCGGCGATGACCTGCTGGACCCCGTGCTGAAGGAGATCCTGGATGATAGCCAAGTGCATTCTCCACAATACTGGGTCGAACGAGTCGCGCGGCGCTCGGAGGAGATTAGCACCAAGGCCATCGATCGCCTGGTCAAACTGGGAGTACTTACCGCTGATTCCGGAGGATACTGGGCTCTGTCCAGCAAAGTCGCCCGGTCGCGGCGATATCCGGTGATTGACGGCAAGACCGGGGAAGAGATCAAAAGCAGAATCATGAGAGTGCTGTTCAGCGACGAGATCCCCGATCCTCAAGACTGCGCCATCATTGGTCTCATGAGCAGTTGCGGAGGAATGCGAGCCCTGCTTGAGCCTGAGGAATATGAGCTCGCCGCGGAGAGAATCGAAATCCTCAGCGGATTGGACTTGATCGGACGGACCATCGGAGAGGCGGTACGCAGTTCCTATCGCCCCCCGGGAAGCAGGCGCTCTGTGCAGCGCCGCCCCATACCGGTCGTGGGGCTGTACGGTCTGCTTTCGTCGCGAACGTTTCGTTCGGGTAATGTGCCCAAGTTCATGTGCGAAAAAAGCAAGGAATTGGGACCGATTTTCCAGATCAGGTCGGGCATTCGTCGACAAGTGGTGCTGGCCAGTGCCGAGTTGAACCGTTGGGTGGGCCGCAAGGGCAGACTTCACCTGCGCACTCGGGATTATCTCGAGGATTTTCAACAGGAGTGGGGAACGGCAAGATCCATCGCCAGCCTGGACGGGGCGGATCATTTTCGCATGCGCAAGGCGGTTCACGCGGGCAATTCCCCTGCGGTCGTCGAGGATCGGCTGGATGAGGTGTTCGCCATGGGCAGAAACACGCTTGCCCAGTGGGGCGTTGGGAAGGTCGTACCTGGCGAGATGAGTTGCCAACAGCTCATAGGCGATCAGGTCGCACAGCTCAGCGTGAGCATTTCACCGTCCGACATACTTGATGACCTCCTCAAGTTCGAATACCGGGCGCTGCTGGTTCATGTAGCCGGTCTCCTTCCCCGCTTCACGCTGCGCACGCCGGCGATGAAGCGTTACAAAGCGCGAATCCTGGAGCTTTATGCCCAGATTCATGCATCGCATACGCCGGCGCAACGCAAAGGCAAGCGGCGGGACCTGGTCGACGACCTCATGGAGTTGCATCAGTCCGACCCACAGTTCCTGCCCGAAACCGATCTGGGTTTTGCGTTCATCGCACCGATCATCGCTGGACACTATCTGGGGAGCGCGACGGCTTTCGCGATCTTTGAGATGCTGACACACCCGGAGTTGCGCGAACGCCTCGTCTCCGAGGCCGACGCGCTCTTTGCAGGCGGCGATCCGGTTGCGGCCGATCTGAAGAAACCGGCAGCGATCGATGTGACGCACCGGTTCATCATGGAGGTGCTGCGGCTGCACCCGGTGGTGCCGGTGCACCTGCGTACCGCCATGAATACGTTCGAGGTCGACGGTATGGAGATTCCGGCCTACAGCAACGTTGTGATTGCCTTTTCCGCACCTCATTACGACGAGCAGTACTTCAAGGACCCCGACGCCTTCGATATCGAAAGGTACAAGGCGCCCCGAAACGAACACAGGCAGAGCGGAGCTTACGCCCCCTTTGGAGTCGGGACCCACGTGTGTGGAGGAGCGCTTTGGACCGAGCTACAATTGGCGGTCAATGTGCTATTGATCGCCCGCCACCTGGAGTTGGATATGGTTCCGGCAAATTACAAGCTGAAGGTGAGTCCATTGCCTAAACTCAGTCCCAACAAGAAGTTTAAATTCCGGGTGGTTCGGCATCGGCACCCCCTGGAAGCTGCGGAAACAGCCTAGAGGGAAGTTCTGAAGTCCCAAAGCCGGCCACTGTCATGAATAGAATGCAAGTCCGAGTTCGGCCTGATTCCCGTTGCTCTGATCCCTCCGGTTCTCAGTCCTCCCAATCTAACACCAGGTGTATCCGATGAATGGAACCGATCCCTACCTGGGGGAGCCAAGCGGTCCCATTGCCTACATGGCAAGCAATCCCGTTGCCGCCAATTTGTTGATGTTTGGCATATAGGCGGCCGGCTTGGTGGCGCTTGGCGCCCTGGAGCGGGAAGCCTGGCCGACGGTTCCCTTCAATACCATCGAAGTGTCAGTGGCCTATTCCGGCGCCGTGCCCGACGAAGTGGAGGAATCGATCATCGTCGACGATGCCATCGTGGTGGCCGAATATATCCACTACGAGCGCAAGCGTGGCCTTCCGGGAGTGGTGGCGGCCATTCGGGGCACGCGGAGGATCAAGAATGCCCTGATTTTCGCGGTTCTCACTTTGGTGGCGGCGTTCACGCCCCTGCTCTTCATCCCCGGCGGGATCGGAGAAATATAGGCCGCATTGCCGATTATCATCATAGGCATGTTGCTCATCTCGCTGTCCGAGTCGCTGCTGAATCGACTTTATCGACCAGCGGATCCGGGAGGGCGCCGGTGCGAAGCAGGCGATCATCGATGGCGCCAAGGGGCGTTTCCGCCCCATCAATCTGACCTCGGTGACCACGTTTCCAGGCTTCACGCCCCTCATTCTCGAACGGGCCATTCAGGCCCAGTTTCCGGTCCTCTTCGCGGCCTCGCTCGGGGTCGGCGTCATGATCAAGACCGCGATACTGATGCTGCTCATACGCGCACTCATGGCCATCTATCTGAGCGCCAACTCAGGCCGCGGGGCAGCGACGGCCAGGTGAACCCGCCGAGCCTCTCTTCAGCGAGCCGATGCTTGACCGCGGTCCGGCTGCATAAGACGGGCTGGTTCAATGGTTTGAGACAGGGGTGTTCAAGACTGGACCGGATTCCTGATTTGAGCGACGCGGAACTTCAACTTCTTGTTGGGGGAAGATGTCGGGAAGGGATTGAATGCAAGCTTGTAGTCGGCGGGCATCACCTCCAGCTTCAAGTGGTACGCGATGAGCAGGATATTGACGGCCATCTGCAGTTCCACCCACCGACTTCCAAGGCAAGTGTGCGTGCCCAGGCCATAGGGAGCATAGGCGCCCGGGGTCGCATGTTCCCCCCTTTCCGGCAGATAGCGGTCTATGTCGAAGGCGAGCGGGTCCTTGAAGAGGTCCTCGGCGTAGTGAGTTGCCGTCTGGCAAATCAACAGCATCGTCTTGGCCGGAATTTCATAGCCACTGACAATACACTCGTTCATGACCGTTCTCAATTGCCACGGAATCACCGGGTACAGGCGCGCCGACTCCATGCAGAGGCGGTGGGTGACGTCAATGCTGTCGAGG